>LUOC01000223.1 GCA_001626655.1 Fidelibacterota bacterium REDSEA-S14_B6
CTCCTACCCAAAGCGCCGCTCATGGGTGGACGCCGAATACCTCCTGCCGATGAAGGAGGAACTGTACGCCAAGAGCGGCAAGCTGCTGAAGTCCACCTCCATGGACGGCATCAAGAAAGTTCAGGGGCGGTGGTTTCCCACGCGGTTCATCTTTAAGGACGAGCTGAAGCGGAACAGCAGGGGGACGGAGTGGATTATCGATGACATCGCTTTCGACAGGGAGATTCCCGATTCACGTTTTGAGAAAGCGATGCTTCGAAAATAGCCCGTTTGGAGTGTTATCATTTTCAGGGATAAATTGCGGCGGTTAAGGCGCTATTCTCAATCAGCAATCGTCATATCTTGTACATCTGACAGCGGGGTTTAGAATATCGTGGCAACATTAACTTAAGATTATCACTTGATGAAACATTCACGTCTGTTACCACTGACTGTCCTGCTCCTCTCATGGAGCTCCGCCCAGAATCCCGACTACATCACTTCGGCGATGAATGCGCCATCTTCTCCCGTGATGGATGGGGACGTACTGAACGACCCTGCCTGGGAGGGTGTCCCCGCGGCCGAAACATTTACACAGAAAGCGCCTGACGAAGGTCAGCCGGGGACGGAACGGACTGTTGTGAAGGTGATCTATTCGGACGATTTTTTCTATCTCTCCGCCGTCTGCTACGACACCGATTCTGACGGCATCATCATTGCCGACACCCGCCGCGACGCGCCTCTGAACAACAGCGACAGTTTCACCTTTTTGCTGGACACATTTAAGGACTACCAGAACGGTTACGTTTTCGGCACCAACCCTGCCGGCATCGAATACGACGCCCAGATCACTCAATCGGCACCGGCGGCGGCTTTAACGTAAACTGGGATGCGGCATGGCAGGTGGAGACGCAGATCGGCGACTTCGGCTGGAGCGCTGAATTTGCCATTCCGTTCAAGACATTGCGGTACAAGGGCGACGGTGAGCAGTCGTGGGGGATCAACTTTCAGCGGGTGGTAGCGAGGAAGCAGGAAGAGACGCACTGGGCGCCGATCCCGAGGCAGTTTACCATGAACCGCCTTATCTCCGCCGGCACGTTGACAGGCATGGTGACGCCGCCGTCCCGAAACCTGAAACTGATGCCCTACGGTCTCGGTCAGCAGAACAAGCACGAGGGAGAGGAATCGTCCTCCACCAGCGCGGGAGATTTCGGGATGGACGCCAAGGTCGGCGTTGGATCGGGACTTACACTTGACCTCACTTACAACACAGACTTTGCCCAGGTTGAAGCTGACGAACAGCAGATCAACCTCGACCGTTTTTCTCTCTTTTTCCCAGAGAAGCGGGCGTTCTTTTTGGAGAATGCCGGTCTCTTTTCCGTGGGCGAGGGGGGCACATTTTTCGGTCCTGACATAGAGATGTTCTTCAGCCGAAGGATCGGCATTGGCGCCGGCGGAGCGCAGGTGCCCATCTTAGGCGGTGGCCGCCTCACAGGGACATTATCTGGACTGAAAGTAGGCGCCCTCAGCATGCGCACAGATGCGGTGGAGGGTGTCACCGACGGAAATCACTACTCCGTCATGCGCCTGAAAAAAGAGTTGCCTAACCGGACCCATTTCGGCGGCATGGTGACGGACCTCAACCACCTTGGAGAAAACGGTTATACCAACCGGAGTTATGCGGTGGATGGCCAGCTGGGCATTGGGGAACTGAGTCAGGTCGTTCTATTCGGAGCAGTCACCGAAACGCCGGGAATGAAAATGGATAGAGCCTACGCCTACAGGCTCCATGCCGGCCGCAATACGCAGCAGGTGTCGACCTCCTTCGGCTATACGGAAGTTGGACCAGATTTCAATCCCGAAATGGGGTTTCTGAAGCGGCAAAACTACCGCAAGTGGACAGGGCGTATCTTCACACGGTTTCGCCCGGACGATCTCTTCGGTCTGCTTGAATACCGCCCTCACGTCGACTATAGCGGTTATTGGAAGTTAGACGGCTTTCATGAATCTGGGAGGTGGCACATTGACACACACTGGGAGTTCCGGTCAGGCTTCGAAATCCACACAGGGACAAATCTCGTAAAAGAGGGAGTTCTTCAAGATTTCGAGATCGCTTCCGGCGTGACCGTCCCCGCCGCCACTTACGATGATCAGGAAATACAGATCATGATTATGACTAATAGGGCAAAAGCTGTAAGCTTTACCTCAAGAATCGTGGTTGGTGGATTTTTCGGTGGAGACAGGATAAACATGACGCCGACACTGAATGTCCGTTACAAGGACAAGTTCACGTCCCAGTTCAGTTCTCAGTATAACAATGTAAGCCTGCCCGGCGGTGATTTTGTGACCAACCTGGTGAAAGCACGATTAACCTATTCATTCTCACCAAGGATTTATATCCAGTCACTTCTGCAATACAACAGTCAGTCCGATGAGTGGTCCATGAACTGGCGGTTCATCTGGCAGCAGTCCGCCGCCACGGGGCTCTACCTCGTCTACAACGAAACACAGGACTATGACGGCATCCCCATCCAGAATCAGACACGATCCATTATCGTAAAATATAGCTACCTTTTTGACGCGCTGAAGTAAACCACTCTGAAGCGCCAAGTTCATTCTTGCTCAGCCTGATGTCTTCGTGTAAATTTCCTTAGGATGAAAGAATCGATCGATACTTGTGTTCACTTAGAGCTTTTGTAAAAACTAGGAGATTGCAATGATGAGGCAATTCAGTCAAACTTTGTTATTCTTATCCATGTCCGGACTATTGTACGCCCAGTCCTCCATTCAGGGTACTGTTACTGATGAAAGTGGCGCCCCGCTAGTAGGCGCCAATGTTGTTGTTGAAGGCACCGAGTTGGGTGGTGCAGCAGGTATTGATGGTAGCTTCACCATTGATGTGCCGGCTGGAACAGTCACAGGCCAGACGGTAACAGTTAGCGCATCTTATATCGGGTATCAAAGTTCTTCTACATCCCTCGCTATCCCTTTGAGTGGTAGTG
The DNA here is from genome assembly GCA_001626655.1 of Fidelibacterota bacterium REDSEA-S14_B6. GTDB lineage: Bacteria > Fidelibacterota > Marinisomatia > Marinisomatales > S15-B10 > S15-B10. The sequence goes on from LUOC01000223.1 coordinate 2,982, forward strand.
TAACATACAACTTCTCCTTAGCGGTAGATGCCATAGGTTTGAGAGCCATTAGTGTAACGGCTCTCGGTTTTCAGGCTAACCGTGACCAGCAAGGTTCCACCAGTGTGCCAGTAGCAGCGACTGACATGAACCGGTCGGGAGAAACACTCATTGCCAATTCTCTGGCGGCCAAAGCATCCAATGTTATGGTCAACGCTGTCAGTGGAGATGCCGGTGCCGGAACATCTATCAGGATCCGCGGTCACAACACCATTTCGGGTGCAAGCCAACCTTTGATCATTGTTGATGGTGTCCCTATAAACAATTCTCAGATTTATGCAGGTCATTCCAGATTTGGTGGCACCTCACAACAATCCCGTATTAATGACCTTAATGTGAATGATATTGAGGCTGTAGAGGTTCTCAAGGGGGCTTCCGCTGCTGCTCTTTGGGGCTCGCGTGCGGCTAATGGTGTGATTGTAATCAGGACAAAAGAAGGCGCTCCTGGCAAGATGCGAATGAATTACACGCGTACGATGTCATTTGATGAAATCCATGAAAGGCTGCCGATGCAGACAGTATGGGGTCAGGGACGTAATGGTAAGGCTGGAACTCAAGCGGAATCCTGGGGTGATTATATACCGGATCGTTCCGGTGGTGCTGATGAGGTAGACACAAGCGGTGATTACTTTGTTTCCGAAGATGGTTCGTTCACTCAGTACAAGATTACTGGGAAGAATTCCAAAGATGTGTATGTGGACTCAAATTTTGATCTTGTCTTCAGAACCGGCACGTATGTTCAGGATGATTTTCAACTCTCAGGCGGTGATGCCACCAAAACGTACCTTTTCAGCTATGGTCGCCTCCGTCAGGATGGAATAATCCGCCAGTCATTTTATGATCGTGATAATATCAGGCTCAATACACAGTTCAAACTGTCTGAATGGATGACCATGAGCTCAAAAGTCGGGTATACATACAGCAGTTCAAACCGCTCTCAGCGAGGCTCAAATGTTGCTGGTCTTCTTTTGGGACTTCTTAGAACGGCCCCTGACTTTGACATTACCCACTATAAAGGAACATTTGTAGATGTGGCTTCTGATGGAAGTAAAACCGAATATACTAATCGACATCGTGCTTATCGGCGCCAGCTTGCTGGACCAAGCACCAACCCTATCTACAATAATCCTATCTGGACAATCAATGAACAGGAGAACCTGACGAACGTAAATCGATTAATATTCTCCAATGAAATGGTTATAACACCCAGAGCAGGCACAGACATCGTCTTTCGTGCTGGTCTGGACGGATTTACTGATAACCGTGAAGGTTTTTTCCCACCCGGTTCTGCTGGCTCAGCCTTTAATCCGGGTGTCTTTGACATAGATAGAATAAGCAATCGTGAAACAAATTATGATGTGATCGCACGTCAGAATATATCTCTCGGTTCTTCAGCCTCAATGTTGGCAACTATTGGTTACAATATTAATGATCGTGTTTACAGCAGGGGTTCTTCAAGAATTACCGGTTTTCTTGTGAATACTGAAAAACACACCACGAATGTGAATACTTCTTCAGATGCATCGTCTGTTTCCAACAGTCGCTTATTCATCCGTTCTGATAGAACATATGGTATTCTTTCAATAGACGCCATGGATCAAATCTTCTTGAATTTATCCGGTGCGCTTGAAAATCATTCCACGATTAAAGAATCATATTTCTATCCCGCCGCTGACTTGGCTTATCAATTTACAGATATGGTGAGCGGCGCACTTCCCATCAGCTTTGGTAAGTTGCGAGTTGGTTATGGTCAGGTGGGTGTGAGGCCTTCCGCCCATCGCTTTGAAACACTTGCCGAGAGCGGATTTTCCTACAGCACTTACAGTGACCCTCTTGATGTAGGGCTATGGGGTGGAGGTTATCGGGTGGATGATGACCGGGGGAACCCTGATCTGAAACCTGAAGTCAAAACTGAGACCGAAGTAGGGGTAGATCTCCGCTTTTTTGATGACAAGTTTGCTCTCAGTGTCACGAGTTATCAGAATGAAATCAATGATATGCTCATCAATGTTTCTCTATCACCATCCTCGGGCTACGACACACAGTATAAGAATGCGGCCAGGATGAAGAATAGTGGCATTGAACTGGATGGATCGTGGAACATGATACGCCAGGCGGATATGGGCCTCAATCTCAACTTTAACTGGGCGACCAACAAAAATGAGGTTCTCGACTTGGCGGGAACAGATGTGATTTACCTGGGCTCAGGTTCTGTCAATTCTGTTGCAAAAGTTGGCTACCCCATTGGTTCTCTCTACGGAACAGGATCGCAGACTGAGGACGGTACCGTGGATGGAAAGCTGATTCTAAACGCAAACGGTTTTCCTCAGATCACTTCTTTGCCTATAGTGCTTGGTGATCCGAACCCTGATTGGCGGGGGACAGTAGGGTTGAACGCCCACTGGAAGAAAATCAGGCTAAATATCCTTTTTGAACATTCCCAGGGTGGTAAGTATTCACCAAGAAC
>LUOC01000224.1 GCA_001626655.1 Fidelibacterota bacterium REDSEA-S14_B6
GTAATAGGACACCTTGACCCCCTCCAATAGAGACGGAGAAGCCCGGCCGGTCCGAATCTGAGCAAGTTCATTCCGGCAGTGTTCCACAGCCGACCCCATCCGGTGTTCAGCGTCTTGAGTGAGCGGTTCAATTCTTTTCATCATCCACCTACTGTTGTACCAAGTTTTTCACCGGTGAGAATCTTGGCAAGATTCCCCGGCTGGTTCACATCAAATACCACAATGGGGAGACTGTTCTCCCTCGCCATGGTCACAGCCGTCATGTCCATCACCTTGAGATCGTCGGCGATAACTTCCTTGTATGAGACCGATTCAAACCTTTTCGCATCGTCGTGCTTCATGGGATCCTTATCGTACACGCCGTCGACTTTCGTCCCTTTCATCACTGCGGAAGCTTCAATCTCTGTCGCCCTCAGAACGGCGGCTGTATCGGTGCTAAAATAAGGATTTCCCGTCCCGCCCGCAAGGATCACCACTCGTCCTTTTTCAAGATGTCGGATGGCGCGGCGGCGAATGTATGGCTCGGCGAGCTGCGAAATGGAAATCGCTGTGAGGGTGCGTGTTTCACAGCCGTCTTTTTCCAGCCCGTCCTGAAGCGTGATGGCGTTGATGATGGTGGCAAGCATTCCGAGGTAATCGGCTGAGACGCGGTCCATCCCCTGAACCTCGGCCAACTCGCCGCGGATGATATTACCGCCGCCGATAACGACGCCCACCTCCACACCGAGGTCACGGGCCGATTTCACCTCGTCGGCGAGTGCTTTCGCCTTTGCGGGATCTACACCGAACCCCCTGTTTCCGGCAAGGATTTCTCCACTCAGCTTGAGTAGAATCCTCCCGTAAACAGGTTTTGGCATTAAGTGGAGTTAGTCGGCTTTTCCGTTGGAGGAGAGCGCCTCTCCCACTTCATAACGGGAGAAACGGGCAACGGAAATGTTTTCGCCGAGAGTGGCGATTGTTTCCGTCAGAATGTCCTGAACAGACTTGTCTCCGTCTTTGATGAAAGGCTGCTCAAGCAGGCAGCTTTCCTGATAAAATTTTTCCAACCTTCCTTCAACAATTTTTCCAACGATGTTTTCAGGCTTTCCCGATTCCTTCGCCTGCTCGGTGAAGATCTCTTTTTCCTTATCCACCACGCGGCTCTCCATGCCGGTGCGGGAGACAGACAGCGGATTGGTGGCTGCGATCTGCATGGCCACGTCTTTCACGAATCCCTGGAAGCCGTCTGTCTTGGCGACAAAGTCCGTCTCACAGTTCACCTCCACAAGGACGCCGATCCTGTTCCCGGGATGGATGTATGAGAGAACCACCCCCTGATCCGCCTGTCGTCCAGCTTTCTTTTCCGCCTTTGCAATCCCCTTCTTCCGAAGGAAATCGACAGCCTGTTCCACATTCCCATCACTCTCGAGGAGCGCCTCTTTGCAGTCCATAATTCCGGCGCCTGTCCGAACTCTTAAATCTTTTACTATCTGTGCATCAATTGTCATCTGACTCGTTCTTCTCCTCTTCCTCAGCGGCCTCTACCGTCGGTTCATCTTCGATTTCAGCTGGAGCTTCTTCCTCAGCTTCAGCTGCACTGTCTTCTGAATTCTCAGCTGCATCCCCGTCCGAGCCGAAGGTGCGGCGCCGGTGGGATAGGCCATGGAGCGAGATTCGCAGATCGCTCTCGCAACCTCTCCAACAATCAACTTAATCGCTCGGATTGAATCGTCGTTGGCCGGGATGGGATGGTCAATCAGTTCGGGGTCTGTATTCGTATCGACGAGGGCGACCACGGGGATTTCCAGACGCTTCGCTTCGCTCACAGCGATGGACTCATGCCTCGCGTCAACCACAAAAACGGCGTTGGGGAGCCGCTTCATGTCTTTGATGCCGCGATGCAGATCTTGAAGACGAATCATCTCCCTCTCGAGAGAAAGCATCTCTTTCTTCGTGGCGTTCTCGTAGAGCGGGCTCGACTCCTTCTCAAGAAACTGGAGTCGCTTAATGCTTTTCCGGATAGTAGAGAAGTTGGTCAGCGTGCCGCCGAGCCACCGCTCCACCACATAAAACATGCCGCACTTATCAGCTTCCTGCTGGATGATGTCCTTCGCATTTTTCTTGGTCCCGACAAAGAGGATCTCTCCTCCGTCCTCCACGATCCCTGTGAGGAATTCGATCGCCTTCGCGAGACCCTTGAGCGTCTCCTCAAGGTTAATGATATGAATGCCGTTCCTCTCCATCAGGATGTAGGGACTGTAGTTGGGGTGCCACCGGCGAGTGAGATGACCAAAGTGTGCGCCGGTGCTCAGGAGATTGTCAAATGTAACTTCCAAATAAGGTTCCTATCGCTTAGAGAACTGGAACGCCCGGCGAGCGCCGCGGAGTCCATACTTCTTCCGCTCTTTCTCTCGGGCATCACGTGTGAGGAGTCCCGCCTTCTTCAGGGCAGGTTTGAAATCCAGATTGGCGTTTACAAGCGCTCGGGAAATACCGTGCCGAATGGCTCCCGCCTGTCCCGTCGGGCCGCCGCCCCTGACACTGACGGAAACATCATAATCGCTGTTCTCAAGGACGTCGAAAGGTTTTTCCACAATCTTCTGGTCAACGGTTCGGCCAAAGTAGTCTTTGTAATCTCTCCCGTTCACTGTGACGTTCCCCTTCCCCGGAACTACTCGAACACGGGCAACAGCAGACTTCCTTCTTCCCGTCCGGGCAAACACGTTCTTCGCCGCCACCCGTTAGAGCTCCATCGCTTTCGGCTGCTGGGCAGCGTGAGGATGATCGGGTCCGGTATAGACCTTAAGGTTGCCAAACATCTTCCGACCGAGACGGTTGTGAGGAAGCATCCCTTTGACAGCATTCTCTATGATCCGCTCCGGATGGAGTCTCCGAACAGTATGCAGATCGACCTCTTTGGCGCCGCCGGGATAACCGCTGTGGGAAAAGTAGGTCTTCTGCATCTCCTTCTTGCCGGAGACGCGGACTTTCTCCGCATTGACCACAACGACGAAGTCGCCCATATCCATATGAGGGGTGTAGGTAGGTTTGTGCTTCCCCTTCAGGATTTGGGCTACCCCTGAGGCAAGACGTCCGAGAGTCTTGTTTTCAGCGTCGGCGATATACCACTCTTTCTGGATCTCGCCCGCTTTCATCGAATATGTTTTTGCTCTTTTTGCCATTTCGTACAGCAAATAAAATTAGCCAAGAAACAGTTTAGACGGCAAGGAGTTTTAGCAAAACGCTTCTTGGGGGCCGCAATCCTCTGCGGAAAGATTCTATCGGTCTAGTTCTCGAACAGACGGCCGGAAGAAATTGTCGCTTTCACCCTCCCCTTGAGAGTCCGGCCGATAAACGGGCTGTTCCTCGATTTAGACTGGAGATGTTCCCGGGAGAATTCCCACTCCTCGTCGGGATCGACTATTGTGATTTCCGCTTTGCTGCCGTCATCAAACAGGTTTTCTTCAAACCCCATGGCGAGACGCGGATTGAGAGTCATGGCGGCGATTACCTCTTCCAGCCCCATTCCCCCTTCACTAAGGACTTTCCAGACTGCGCCAAAAGCGCTCTCCAGACCGATCATTCCGCACGGAGCCCAGTCGAAAGGAGCTTCCTTTTCCTCCACGGTGTGAGGGGCATGATCGGTGGCGATGCAGTCGATGGTGCCGTCCTTCACCGCCTCCCGGAGAGTCTGGCGGTCATCATCTGTCCGGATGGGGGGCGCCACCTTGCAGTTGGTGTCGTATGAATGTAGATCGCTGTCGGTAAAGAAAAGGTGATGAGGCGTCACCTCGGCTGTCACGTTCAGTCCACCCTCTTTGGCGGCCCGAATCCATTCCACAGATTTGGCCGAACTGACGTGCGGAACATGGAGCCGCCCTCCGGTGAGAGCGGTCAGTTCCAGATCCCGGTTTACCATGATCGATTCACTCACATCGGGAATTCCGGCCAGCCCCAACCGTGTAGACCAGCTCCCCTCGTGC
>LUOC01000225.1 GCA_001626655.1 Fidelibacterota bacterium REDSEA-S14_B6
CGGACAACCTTCACATAATCGTTCTGAGGAAGACCACGGCCTAGATTGGTGGAGCGCCTCCCGAAGTTGGTCACCTTGAAGGCGTACGGCTTGAAATCGTCGCTCCTGTGATGATCGACAGCTATGTAGGCGGTGCCGGCCTCGTGGCGGGAAGCGTCAATTTTGGCGACCCACGCGTTCTTTGGCATGCCGGAAATTCGCCGTGTGATGTCGTTCCACGTATCGCCGCCATCGGTGGTAATGTGGACGTTGCCGTCGTCTGTCCCGACCCAGATCACCCCTTTCTGAACCGGCGACTCAGCGATGGTCAGAATAGAGCAGTGGAACTCGGCGGCGGTGTTGTCCTGATAGATTTGGCCGCCGGATGTCGCCTGCTTGCTCTTGTCGTTGGTGGTCAAGTCGCCGCTGATAACGTCCCAGGAGTAGCCGCCGTCAATCGTCTTGAAAACTACGTTCCCACCGAAATAGATGGTGTTGGGATCGTGTGGCGAAATGAGGATGGGCGAGTCCCAGTTGAATCTGTACTTGTGATCCTCAATGGCGTCGCCAGCGGAGCCGGTGATTTTGGGATAGGGGTGGATTGTTCGCGTATTTCCCGTATCCATATCTTTCTCAAAAATGACGCCGCCCTGAAGATTGGAGTAGATCAGGTTCGCTCTCCCGGGGACGGGCACGGCGTAGTAGCCGTCGCCGCCGGTGATATAGTTCCAGTCGTCTTTCAGGATGCCTGCGGAATTCATGGTCCTGCTGGGGCCGCGCCACGTGCCGTTATCCTGCAGTCCGCCCAGGACGTTGTAGGGAAGTTCATCGTCCACAAAAATCTGATAGAACTGGGAGAGGGTGACATTGTTAATAATGTCCCACGTCTCGCCGGCATCGTAGGAGAGCTGGTATCCGCCGTCGCTTCCGCTCAGGAGGCGATCGGAATTGTAGGGGTCGATCCAGAAAGCCTGATGGTCACCGTGGACGCCGCGGCCGATACTTTTGAACTCCTTCCCGCCATCGGTGGATTTGTAGAGGCCTCCGGAAAGAGAGTATACGTGATCCGGATTGTTGGGATCGACACGGATGTCGCTGTAATAGAAGGGCCGGAAATTGATCCGAGCGTTGTCGTTGACCATCCTCCAGTTGTCGCCCCGGTCATCTGAACGGTAGAGTGTGCCCCCTCCCTCGAATTCGGTGACGAGATAGACGGTCTCGGGACTGCTCTGGGCCACCTGCACGCCGATCCTCGCCATGGCAGTTTTGGGAAGACCGTTGTGAATCTTTGCCCAGTTGCGTCCACCATCGAGCGTTCGGTAAAGGGCGGTCTCCTTTCCACCATCATCAAAGCGCCACGGTTTCCTTCGGAACGTCCACATGCCAGCATACATGATACGCGGATTCTGTAGCTCCATTGCAATGTCAGAACAGCCCGTATCTTCATCAATGTAGAGCACCTTGTCCCACGACTTGCCGCCGTCTTCAGTAATGAACACTCCCCGCTCCGGGTTTGGGCCCCACTCCCGGCCCATGGCACAGACCGCCGCCACGTCGGGGTTTCGGGGATTGACCACAATCCGCTTGATTCGTTCCGTCTTTTCCAGACCCACCTTTTTCCAGCTCTCGCCGCCGTCGATGGAAAGGTAAACGCCCCTGCCGTACCCCACACTGTTTCGGGGATCGCCTTCTCCGGTCCCCACCCACAGCACATTCGGATCGGAAGGCGCGACAGTAATGGAGCCGATGGAATAGGCGTCCTGATCATTAAATATTTCGTCGAATGTAACACCGTTGTTCGTAGTCTTGAATATCTGTCTCTTATACACGTCCTTCTTCGGCGCTCCAAAAAGAACCTCCGCCGAAGCGGTGAAGATCACGAAAAGTGTTCTGATAGATCTCATGCCTTGTTTCTCCTTAGTTCCAGTTTCTCACTCAGTTTTCCATTTTCCAGAAGGCGATGCCCCCTGCCTGCTTTCCGATGTCCGCCTGATCGACCAGTTTCATGCTGATAAGATCGATAACGTCCACCGATCCCGGTTCGGCGCCGATCCCTTCCACAGAGACAAAGGCGAACCGGCTGTCCGGCGAAATGACCACGCCGTGGGACACTTTCCTAGTGTTCTCTATGCGGCCCACTTCCTTGCCCGACTCGATATCCCAGATTCCCGTTTTTGCCGCCGTCTTGTATGTCACCACAAGTTTCTTTCCGTCCTGACTCACTTCACAGTTGTACGGTCCTTTGTCGGTGGAAAACCGGCGGGAGATGGCCCATTTGGCGACGTCTACCTCCACCACCTCGTCGGTGCCGTTGTTCACCACATAAAGGAACTGATCGTTGGGATGTGGATAAACCCATGTCGGTTTCTCCTTCGGCATGGCGTGCTTCCCCATTTCACCCATATTGTGGTGCTTCATCCCCTTCATCATCTTGTGTTTCTTGCCTGTTGATAACTTTCGGGAGACCGACATTCTCATGGCATCCAGTTCATACAGTTCGGCGGACATCATGGCGACGGAATAGTGCTTCAGTCCGCTGTTGGAGAGGCGGGAACCGTGAGGCATGATTCCGGTCTCCACCCTTTCGATTTCAATCATCTCCTCGGGATCGACAATGGAGACAGTACTCACCTCATCGTGCCCGCCGTGGAGGTTAAAGTTGACAACATAGAGCAGTCCCGTAGCGTGGGAAACCTGAAGCGTGGCGGGGAACAGCCCGAGCTCCACCCTGTCCACCATCTCGTCCGTCCCTGTCTTGTACTTGTAGAGATGACCGAACGGAATTCCGTGGGCCATGGAGAGGTACCAGTACTCCCCATCAGGCGAAATGTTGATACCGTGAGGCCCTTCAATCTCCACCGGCCAGACGCCGACGGGAATCTTCTTCTCCACATGAGCCTCCTTGCCGTCGAAGCGGATGAGGGCGACTTCGTCTTCAGACTCGGCTGTGGCGTAAACGTAGTAATCTTTTGCGGAAAGAGATTCCGACATCATCGCCATCAGAAACAGCACCGGCAAGGACTTTCTGAGACACTTCACCATCAGTCGGTCTCCTTCTTCTCATCCGTGGAAAATCGGACCGCGTAGAGCCCGCTGTTCATGTCCGAGAAGTAGATTAGTCCTTTGTACGGCTGAGGGCCCCAGGCGTTCGGTGCATTGGGGATATACCCTTCCGGCGACCGGCCGTGGAAGAAAGCGATCTCCCGCCCCTGCTTGTAGAGATCGCCAAGCAGTTCTCCAGAGATATCCACGACCCTCAGTCCCCCCTGATAGTAGGCGGCGTAGAGCGTGTCGCCCTGAACCCACATGTTGTGTGATCCCGCCTCCGGCACCTGATAGAGGGCCACCTCTTCCGGATTGTGAATATCGTCCATATCGAGAAAATGGTAGCCGCCCCGGGGATTTGACAGCCTTCCCATCGCCTCTGCGTTTGAATCTCTGAACGGGAACCACTCATCGCCACCGATGACGTAGAACTTCCCTGTCGATTCACTCAGAAAAGGGAAGGCGGCGTGATTTCTTCCCGTCTGATCATCCTTGTGTGTAATGGCGACCGGATTGCTGAAATCGCCCTTCCCCGCCGCCTCAAGCAGAGGGTTCGCCTGAATCATCGGAAGGTTTTTCTCGCTGAACGGAAGTCCTCCCACATCCACCATGTGGATGCCGTCCGTCCAGTTGGATGAATAGGCGATGCCGTCCACCACCCACACATCGTGGATGGAATGTCCCGGCGTCTTCAATTCATAGATAGAGACGCGCTCCGGCTCTCTGGGATTCTCGATGTTGATAATATCAAACTTTCGGCCGTTGTTGACCGCGAACACGTGATTCTGATAGACAAATACATTGTGGACGCCGCCGGTGAGGTCATCATTGTATTCGGATAGAATCTCAACATTGAAAGGATCGGAGACATCCAGAATGACGATGCCGTTCTTCCTGTTCGACGCCCCCTCCCGGGTAATGACACAGGTTTTCCCATCCTCCGAAACTTTCACATCATTCACCGTTCTGGCGTCCACGGTTATGGTATCGATGGGGGTAATGTTTGACGGATCGGTCACATCCCAAAAATAGGCGTCGCCGTTGGCGCCCCATGTTCCGGTGACGGCAAAGTCCTTCCCCTCATGCTCCCCGACGCCGGGCCAGACCCAAAGGTCCGATGTGTTGACGGAGGGGACGAGACCGTGCCCGACCAGTTCCAGATCGGCAGTCACATTTCTCGGTACCACTCGAATCGATTTGCTCGCGCTGTAGCCACCACTGGCGGCCCTCACCGTATAGATTCCCGCCGTTTCGGCGACGAATTTTCCCGTGCCGGTCACCTGAGCGTTTGCGGGAAGACCGATGCCGTAATCGGCTTTGCCTGTCCACGAATAACTGACCGGAACTTCCGGAACCTCCTTTCCTGGGAAATCCCGCGGACAGGATTGGCGACAATCCAAACGGTGTGGGTTGTGGAGATATCACCTTCTACAGTTGCCACCACGTCCAGTCGTCCTTTCCTTTTGGCGGAAAGGTTGCCGAAAGGATCGAAGTCGGCGACGGCCGGTTCACGGGAGACGAGAGATACTTCGGCCTCCTGCCTCACTAACCTCGCTTCATCATGAACCACCGTTTCGAAACTGACGCTCGTCCCCTCATAAATCTTTTCAGGAGGGTCAACGAATGTAACCGATTTCAGCGGAGGGAAAGGTATCTCCACCGGCATTGAACCGCGGACGCGGTCTTCCCTCTTCCTTGTGATACTTCTTGCGTTCAGCATGTGAGACCCAGGATTGTACGCCTTCACGG
>LUOC01000226.1 GCA_001626655.1 Fidelibacterota bacterium REDSEA-S14_B6
TGGGTATTTTTCAGCTCGGCATATCCTATGTGCTGTACGCCAAGGCGATTCAGAAAGTCCGCGCTTTCGAGGCGGTACTGATCACCATGCTCGAGCCGATCCTAAACCCGGTCTGGGTCTTTCTGCTCTACGGTGAAATGCCCGGAGAGTGGGCCATCGTCGGGGGCGTGATTGTGCTGGTGACGGTCGCTTCCCACGGCGTGGCGACAACAAGAAACAATCGGGGAGAAAGTTCACCATAGTTGGATCACCTTCTCAAGCTGATTACGAGAATTTCTCCCCAGCCTGCTCTCTAAGGTGGCTACCGACAGGCCTGATCCGTTTCCAGAGCGGTAGCCCCAGTCCGCCGGCACAGGCGATCTGACAGATCGCCATGAAGAAGGCGATCTTTGCCAGAAGCATGCTCAAAGTTATGGGAGAGGAAATCTCGAACGCGAAGCGGAGCAGTGTCGCGCTAACGAAACCGTAATAGAATATCCAAGCGCGTGTCAGAACTATGCGAGCGAATGAATCCAGACCATCAGTCGCTATAGGTCAGATCTGTTCAGTTTCGGCCGATTCCACCGCCGCTGCGACAAGTTCGTCCACACTGAGCGCCTCCTCCTCTTTCTCCAACTGCTCGGCCTTCGCTTTCGTGGCTGGACTCTTGGGGACAAAAAGTGAACAGCAGTCCTGATCGGGCTGGATGGAGATGTCGTATGTGCCGATGTCTCGCGCTCGGTCAATGATCTCCTGTTTATCAAATCCCACGAGAGGCCGGAGGATCGACATGTCTGTCACCCTCTCCACCGCCGCCATGTTTTCCAGCGTCTGAGATGCCACCTGCCCCAGCGATTCCCCCGTCACCACCGCTTTCGCCCTCTCCTTTTTCGCGATGGCGTCGGTGATTCTCAACATGAACCGGCGATAGAGCAGTACCCTGAAGCGGGCGGCAGTCTCCTCCATGATCTGCTTTTGAATCGGCGCTAACTCCACAAGATAGAGCTTCGACCGCATCTGAAAGCGGTTGAGGGTGACGATCATTTCCCGCACTTTTTCAATAGACGCTGGTGTGGTGTACGGCACTGAATGGAAATGGACGAAGACCGCCTTCGCACGGCCGGCGATCCGCTCGGGATAGACGAATGCGCGATCATGGAACATGTCGATATAACAGTTGGCGTCCGGCAACGTAAGGTTCACCTTCTTGCTCATCGTCTCCACGATGTGAGCCCCAACCTCCTCGTTCACTCTCTGAACCCTCAGGGGAATGTCGCTGCCGCCCCGCCGGGCGGTGATCCTGAACGTCTCAAAACCCATCTCCGACAGCAGTCGGAGTGCATCGGTCTTGAGTTGATCCATCTCCTGCACCGATTCAAACGCGGGGGCGAAATAGGCGAGGCCCAGGACGTCCTTCACTGCGTTAATCAACGGCTGGAGATCTGGGTCGGAATCGGCGATCTTAATCACAAGCCTGCCGTAATAGCGCCTGACCGATTTCACCGATTCGGGGCACTGGAGTTTTACTGTCTCAAGAATGTTTGCTTTCAGGCGGTCTTCGAAGAACCTCCGGTTCTTCCCCTTCAGGCCGATCTCCGAATAGTGGCACAGAATGTGATCGAAGATCACGGAAGTCTCAGATTCTGCCCGAAAGCTGAGCCCCGAGGTGGGCGCCGTAGAAGAGAAGTCCGACAGCGCCGCCGGCGATGGCCAGATAGAGAGGGCGGCCGTTCCCTGCCGGGATTCCTCCGCCAGTGCGATGCCGCCAGACTAAGAGCCCCAAAAAGATGACAGATGCGGAAATTTGGAGCGCGCCGTGCGTCGTGAAAAACGGGAAAGGCAGCGACATATGGCCGAACAGCCGATCGGCAAGGAAGCCTGTTCCAACTGCAAGCAGAGAACTGACAACGCCGAAAAACAGGCACCACCACCCCCCATCCTCTGCCGAACGGTTCTTCACCGAGACGGAGATGAGATCACACGCCCACCCCGTTGAGAACAGCGCGATAGGGAAATGAACGAACAGAAGATGAACATTATCGAGCGTCCATGGAAACATCAGCTTGGTGAACTCAGATTCTTTTCCCCCTTTCAGATCCCGTGCTGCTTAGCCGGGAATTTCAATCTGGAGACCTATCTCTACCGGTAACTTCATAAAAAAGGCGTCGAGGGTCAACAGCCGCAAGTCGTGCTTCAATGCGTGCGTGGCGATAAGGGCGTCAGGTGTGCTCATCGTCAATCCCTGAGAGATCAGTCTGCTCCTGAGCTGGCCGGTGTCCCGGTAGTCTTCGTAGGTCAACTGAAGATAGCTTAATGCGTTGACGATTTTCACAATCTGTCCCTCAGTGTGCTTTCGTTTGACGCCCGAGTACAGTTCAGTCAAAACAATGCCGTTGAAGTAGGCGATCCTCCGCTCCACCGCCAACACTATTTCTTCACTGGATGCCAGATTGCCCTTAAGCAGAGCGATCAGGACCGACGTGTCAAGAAACAGGCGGTTCATTCACACTCCCGATCTCGATGACTGCCTCATCCTGTTCTCTCCATCTCCTGACAGTTTCGGTATCCAAGTCGAAATCTTTGACGCTCCCGATGGCGCCCACAAAGTCTTCGACCCTAGCCTTTGCTATAACCTCCTTCAACCCCGCTTCGATAACCGCTTTCTTCGTCTTCAAACCTGTCTTCTCCATCGCTTCGGCAACCAATTCTTCATCTATGTCTAATGTTGTTCTCATACTTATCTTACCTATGCATTGTTGATGCATATTACAAATGTTTACTCAGAATCGCAAGTACTATTCTCACCCCCCTCTCCACACCAGCAGCTCAAACCGAAATCGGTCGGACGTCGAGAGAAAGATCACCCTCCAGAAGAATCATGTGGTTCCCGGGGACCGGATGCCAATGTTCCGCCGCATCCGTCAGTTTTTCCGACACAACCAAAACGCAATCATCTTCAGGCTTCCCCGGTACAATTCGGCACTTACCATCGACGCATTCGAAGGCGCCTCGGGAGGAGTGATAGAGCGTGTTCGGTTCTGCACTCTCATCGGAGATGTAACGGCTCGCCACGATCCGTTCACCGTCCGTCAGGAGGCCGTTCATGGTAAAGGGGCGATCGATGTCGTGCTCATCCAGCAGCTCGGTCAGTTCCTGAAGCGCATCGACGAAAGCGGCGCTCATCTGCTCGAGAGTCAAATCGCCATGAGGATCGACGTGTTGGAGGATCAGTGCGAAGAAGTGCTCCGAATCTGTGTCTCCCCTGATCCAGTCGTAGATGCCGTCCGGAAGCCGCGTCCGCAAAGCTCTCTTGATTACATTGAAGCCGGCTATGGCGCCGTTGTGCATAAAGAGCAGTTTTCCGTAAGAGAAGGGGTGGCAGTTCGCCTCTGATACCCTCCCGTGTGTGGCGGCCCGGACGTGGGCAAGAATAGTTCCCGATCGGATCTTCGGTGAAAGATTTCTCAGGTTCCGGTTGTTCCACGCCGGCTGGATGGACGAGAAAACCGCCGGTGTCTCTTCAATCTCCGGCGTGTACCACCCGACGCCAAAGCCGTCTCCGTTCAGCGGCTCTTCCCGCTCTCTCGCCCGAAAGCTCTGATTGATGAGAGAATTCCTCGGCAAATAGAGCAGTCTATCCATCAGGACAGGCGCGCCGCGGTACGCTATAAATCGGCACATGGCCTAAATGCTTGATCGAATCACATTTCCCGCCATAACGGTATTCAATCTTCTTGGAGCAAACCGGGCCGCGAAAGCGAGAAACCAATTCAAACCGCCGTGAATCACTG
>LUOC01000227.1 GCA_001626655.1 Fidelibacterota bacterium REDSEA-S14_B6
ATCTTTTCTTCTGTAGAATTGATGGCAGTCACAGCAGGGACATCTCTGGAATGGCCAGTCACCTGAGGAAACGGACAGCTCTTCCTCCCCACACTTCGGACAACGAACTGCCGCCCCGTCGGCCTCACCGCTGTAGTATTTGCCGCACTCGTTGCACTCCTTGGAGACGGAGGCCATTAGAGAAACAGCCCGTACTGAATAGCGTAATACTTATAGATGAGATCTCCCATGGCGACCGACAGGACAAGGACGTAGAGCAACCCCGTGGCGGATTGAGTGGAATGGATGGCAACTGTTCTGAGCGTGAGGTAGCTGAGGATGAGAGGAAGCACACTCCCGAAAAGGATGGCGGTCCAGAGAAAAATCCCGTCCAAAGTGCCGAGGAATTCGGTGGCAGGCATTGGATAGCCATCTATGCTTACCGATTGAAACAGAAGTGAACCGCCGTTCCAGATTAACCTGACAATGAGAAGACTGAAGATCAACAGCGTGGCGCTTCTGAGAAGTGAAATGGGAAGGTTGACCACGTTCAGATACCAGTGGCCGAGGATCATGGCAAAGAGCGAGCCGGAGAAGATCAGTCCGCCCAGGAACATGGCCGCGGCAGCGGTGGCACCCGGCGAGACCATATAGGCAACGAGGTGATAACAGAACCAGATTCCCGCCAGGGATGGAACGGTAACAACAGCACTGCTGGCTCGACTCTTTCGCCAGTAGATCACCGTCACCGCGCTCAGTGATCCCAGCCAGATCAGTCCAACCGTCCCGCTGTCCGGCAGATCCAGCGAAGAGGTGAGGAGTAGCGCTGTGGCCGATGCGGCGGCGGACAGACCCAGCACAAAGCGGTGGATATTGACTTCCGTCGACTCCCGCTCGATTATCCAGAGGAAGAGCGGAAACAGGGCGCCAAAAAGGGCGAGAGTAAGAGTGAGAAGAAATGTCAGCATGGAATAAGAGAAAGAGGAGCGAGGAAATTTGTCAGGCTACAGCTTCCTCAATCTTGTCCACAATAAAAGAGAAAGCGTGACTCACGGGCGACTGCCTGTCCTTTACAACAATGGGCGTCCCTTCGTCGAAACCGGACACCACGAACCCCGCCATATTTTCGATGACGCCGAGAACTGGCGTATGAACTTTTCCGAACATGTCCGCCCCTTTCCTCACATCGGAGACGGCCAAATCCTGAGGTGTGGTTACAATAACGGCACCGGCAATTTTCAGTTTCTGGACCAGGGTCAGCTGAATATCTCCCGTTCCGGGAGGAAGGTCCAGAATGAGGTAGTCGAGGTTCTCCCACAGGACATCCCCAAAAAACTGCTCCGTCATCCTCGCCACCATAGGGCCCCGCCAGATGACGGGCGTGTCGTTCCCGCTCAGGAATCCGAAGGACATCACCTTCATGCCGAATTTCTCCAGCGGAATCAGTTTTTTCTCCGGCGTCATGGAAGGGCGTTCGTTGATCCCAAGGAGGATGGGAAGACTGGGGCCGTAGATATCGAGATCGAGGAGTCCCACAGTGTGACCGCGGTTCATCAGTTCCGCCGCGAGGTTGACGGCGACAGTCGACTTGCCGACACCCCCTTTCCCGCTTGCCACAGCGATGGTGTGCTTGACGCCTGGGATCAGCTCCGCCTGCTGGACCGGCGCCTGCGCCGCTGCCTGCTGATCCACCTGAATATCCACGGTCGAAAAATCTTCCTCAAGTACGGAGACGACCCTGCCGCGAATCTCCTGCTGACTCGCCTCGCTGGCGGAAGTCATCTGGAGCGACACTTTCACTGCATCGCCTTGAACATCCACTGACTTGACAATCCCAAAAGAGACAATATCGCGGCTGAAACCGGGATACTTGACCCCTTTGAGCTGTTCCATCACTTCATCTTTTGTCATGAGTCGCTGATCTTTGGGCTATCTTGGACATAAAAAACGGCTGTCCATTGCTGAACAGCCGCTGCTAGATCGATCGGGCTTTTGTTTACGGTTCCTGCCCGAAGAACTGGTAGTTGAGAGGAGTATATTTGGCCCACTCTTCAGGAACTTCACTCTCTTCAAAAATGGCTTCTACAGGACATTCAGGTTCGCATGCTCCGCAGTCGATACACTCCTCGGGATCGATGTAAAGCTGTTTTCCGTCGGGATCGAATCCATCGGCCTTCGCTTCAGCGCCGGCGCCTTTGGGATCTTCCGGCCCATGAATGCAGTCAACAGGACACACTTCCACACATGCCGTATCGCACACACCGACACACGGCTCAGCGATTATGTAGGTCATTCTTGCCTCCTACTGTCGATTCTTGTTGAAATATCTGTCTTAACCTTTCGGCTCTCGACAAAATTTAGGTTCGACAAAATGAGAAGTAAAATCTTTTTCGAAGCTTTCTGCCACTGAAGAACGGCAGTCAGTTTCTCTTTGAATGTCCTGAAACAGGAGCATAACTTTCGAGCCAATTCAAGCACCTTGATTAACGCCATGGCGAAAGTCTACGATCACTACAAACCTGTTCCCGAACTCGCTGAAGATCCGGGACACAAGAAGAAGAAGCCAAAACTGATGGCAGTCGTGGATGAGGACAACTGCACCGGCTGCCAGGTCTGTGTCCCGTTCTGCCCTGTAG
>LUOC01000228.1 GCA_001626655.1 Fidelibacterota bacterium REDSEA-S14_B6
ATTGAAATCATTCTTCCCAGATTCCGATGCGGTCGTACTTGGCGATGCGTCTGTCGATAAGCTCGCTGCTGTCGAGAGACGAAAGGTCGGCCAACTCTTTCAGGATTGTGCTCTTCAGCCGCTCTGCCATCAGGTCGTAATCTTTGTGCGCCCCCCCGAGAGGCTCGGGAATAATTTCATCGCAGATTCCCATCTGGTGCAGATCCTGTGCCGTCACTTTCATGGCATCGGCAGCAATCTCTGCCTTACCGGCATCCCGCCAAAGGATGGAGGCGCACCCCTCCGGACTGATGACAGAAAACCATGTGTTCTCCATCATCAGCAACCTGTCGCCGACGCCGATTCCAAGGGCGCCGCCGCTGGCACCCTCCCCAATCACGACCACAAGAACGGGCACGGAAAGCACAGCCATTTCCATCAGGTTTTTCGCGATGGCTTCCGCCTGCCCCCTCTCTTCAGCGCCGATGCCCGGATACGCTCCCGGCGTGTCCACGAGGCAGATAACGGGGCGGTTGAACTTCTCCGCCAGCTTCATCACCCTCAGCGCTTTCCGGTATCCTTCCGGTCTCGACATTCCGAAGTTCCTGTGAAGATTGTCCTTGGTGTTCTTCCCCTTTTGCTGACCGACCAGAGCAACGTGCACCCCTTCAACCGTGCCGATACCGCAGACGACGGCGTGGTCGTCCGAGAGATACCGATCGCCGTGCAGCTCCACAAAATCGGGACACAGCCGCTCGATATAATCGAGAGCGTAGGGTCGTTTGGGATAACGAGCGAGCTGAACCCTCTGCCACCTGCTCAGATTGGTGTAGACTTTCTGTGCGAGTTTGTCCCGCTTCTCCCTCAAACGACTGATCTCGGAAGAGTGGTCAACACCATCTTTTGAATTCATTTCGATGAGGTCGTCGATTTTCTGATCGAGTTCGGCGACGGGCTTTTCGAAATCGAGATAATACTCAGCCATCGGACTAGAGCGCGAACATGCTCCGAATCAGGATTTCGACATCAAAGGCCATGGACTGGTGCTGAACATAATAGTGATCGTAGACTGCCCGCTCATCACTGTCCACCTGCAGTTTTCGGATACGGTCGAGGCCGGTCAGCCCCGGCTTGCAGATCAAATGGACAGTTCCCTCTTCCCGGGGAATCATGGCGCTACCTACGAAACTCATCTCCCCTGAGAGAATCTTCAGAAGCAGGGGCAACTCCCGCAGGAATCGATTGCTGGCCGGTGTGAGCCACCCCATAAAGGCGGTCCCTTCACGGCCCCAGAACTCGATCTTTTCCCACCTGGGATACCGAATAAGCAGCGCCAGGAAAAGCGGTGACGCGACCGTAATGGCGACGGCGGAGAACAGCAGATCGAAGAGTCGTTTTGAGACGACGTTCAATCGGTGATAAAGAGTGTACTCGATGCTGACAAAAGGGAAATCGCTCACATCCTCCACCGAGGCCTTGCCGAGAAGAATGTCCCGTTCCCGCGGCACCACGCGGTAAGTGAGGCGGAGGTGTTTGGTCTCATCCATGATCCTGACGATTGCCGTATTGTCAAGGCGGTCGGAGGTGAAGATCAGTTCACGGACGTTGTGCCGCTTGACGATGTCATCGATGTGCTCAGTGGAGCCAAGCAGTGGAAGAGTACTCTGATCTGAAGCGGAGGAAGGGGCAACATCTCCCGGATTGGGATCGGCGAAACCGACCACATAGATTCCTGTGTCCGGCCTGCGACCGATCCGGTGAGCGATCCTCTGCCCCTCATCGCCCGCGCCGACGATAATGGCAGGTCTTGAAAAAATCGGCGCCTGCCCCAATCCCATCGTTCTCAGAAATCCCCTCGATTTGAGCACATGAGCCACAAGCCGCCATCCGGGGATGAGCAGCGTAATCATGAGAGATGCTCCCAGGAGCACGGCACGGGAATAGGCAATCTGTTTGAAAAAATAGGTGAATGCGACGCTCAGCAAGAAACCGAGGATGGATGACAGCATCGCCCTGTTGTAGGCGAGAATAAAGCGGGAGTATATCTGGAAGACTCCTCCCACGGCGACCCAGAATAGGGCGTAGAGTGCGACCACTGGCAGGTAGGCCTCAGCGGCAGGCGCCAACGAGCCGAACCGCGCCGAAATTGCCACGCCAAAGGCGAGAGTCACCATGGTAACATCCAGCAGGACGGGGAAAACCTGTACAAGAAGGGATGATCCAAGCGCCGTGATCTTCTTTGCAGTAATCCCCATTCGTAACGCCATTCTTGTGAGGAGCGATGCGGTTCGCGAGAAATGTTTGTTCACAAACAGATTCATCGCCTCGTAGAACCAGTTAACGCTGTTGATGGGGGCGCTTTTCACACTCTCGCCCTTGTAGTGGATGATCTGTGTGTCCGGCACGTAGTGGATAGCATACCCCTCCCGAATGGCACGATAGCAGTAGTCGAGGTCCTCTCCGAACATGAAGAACCGCTCGTCCAGTTCGCCGACCTTTTCCACCGTCGCTCGCCTCATAAACATAAACGAACCGCTGATCGCCTCCACAGAATGGTGCTTCTCGGGATTGAGATAGGTGAGATTGTACCGGCCCGTCCACTTCCCCCCGGGGAGGAGCCGACTGAGCCCCAACAGTTTGGGCAGCGCCACCCACGGTGTCGGAAAGCTCCTCTTGCAGGCAAGCTGGAGTGAGCCGTCTGCGTTAAGAATCTTCGGCCCGCAAATCCCAACCTCTGGATGCTTCTCCATGTATTCAGCAAGGACGGCGAGTGTCTTCTCCTCAATCACCGTGTCGGGGTTCAGGAGAAGTTTGTAGTCTCCGCTGGACTCTCTCAGACCGATGTTCACCGCTTTCGCAAAACCGCGATTGGAGCCGTTATCGATGAGCCGAACGGAGGGAAAGCGCGCCTTCACCATGGCGGCTGAGCCGTCGTACGATCCGTTGTCTACCACAATAATCTCAATCTGGCCGGCATAGTCTGACTCCTCAACTGACCGCAAACAGTTGGCAAGGTAGTCCTTGACGTTGTAGTTGACGATGATAACTGAGATCGGCCTGCTCATCTGTGCCATCCAAACAGTTTCCACAGTCGGAGACGAGGGATCATGATCGCCGCCTCCAGCATGATAGAGCGTGTCATTTTTGATTCACCGACAGTTCGATCTACAAAAATAATGGGAATTTCCGAAATTAGAAAACCTTTGAGCCACGCCCTGTAGCTCATCTCAATCTGGAAAGAATAGCCCTGAGAC
>LUOC01000229.1 GCA_001626655.1 Fidelibacterota bacterium REDSEA-S14_B6
GTTCACAGCACTGAGACCACGCTGCATCTGGATGGAAGCAGTTGCATCACCCACACCATCCCAATTTGACCAGTAAACCCAGCCATTTTCCATATCGTTCTGCGGCACACCATTGATCATGACTGCTATATTCCGCTGGTTGAATCCGCGGACATTGATCCGGGCGTCACCGGCGCCGCCACCTTGCTGCGTAGCATAAACACTAGGAGTGGCATTTAGAGCCATTGGAATGTCTTGAGAACCAAGACGAAATTCCATTTCTGCTTTTGTTACGTTGGTGTAAGCAACTGGGGTTTTTTCATCAGCCCTGGAAGCCAGGACTTCCAGTCCAGACATTGCTATAGCCTCGCCTGACAGCGCAAAATTCGCCATCACTGCACCGGACGAGGGGACGTTAACAGTGCTGCTGCTGGGCGCGTACCCAATCACGGACGCTGTCACCGTATACGTACCCGCCGGTACACCTGAAATGGAATAGGCGCCTGTTGCATCAGCCGCCGCACCGAGGGCAGTCCCCTCGATTACTACATTGGCTCCCGCCAATCCCGCGCCCGTTGCCACATCTGTTACTCGGCCGGACACCGTCGCCTGCGCGAACAGTGATACGGGCAAAGCAAAGACGAGGAGCAAGAGAGCTGGAGATATACGACTCTTGTTCATTAGCTGTCTCCTTCTAATGGATCTGTCTTATTCAATATGCTATATGCGGGGATCCGAGGTACGGAGCCCGCGTTACGAGCTACGCAAGAAGTTCCGATTGTGAGCCCATTTTTCCAAGGAATTTCCTGACTTTTTCAACTCCGCATCCGCTCAGACAGGATTGAAATGAGGGCCCGTGAATTCCGACCGTCCCCCCGTCATTTACCAGGTTGAAATTGGGAAAGTGGTTGAGAAAGCTGATGTGGAAGCGTGTCCATAGAATTTGTGTCCATAATCTGTGAATCATCACTCCTAAGAGTGCTAAAGAGTACAAGCTACATAGAGAATGGGACAGAGTCAACCTCAGACGAAAAACCCCTCGCTAAGAGGGGTCTTCCGACACTAATTTTAGACCCTTACGGGCCCATAGCTCAACGGTTAGAGCACCGCACTCATAATGCGTAGGTTCCAGGTTCGAATCCTGGTGGGCCCACCATTTAGTATGACTCATTACCCAGTTGTTCGGGGTTCCCCGCCTGCCCTCACTCACGAAGTGAGGGGGCGGGCAGGGAATCCCTGTGGGCCCACTCACGTGCTACGCCTTCTGCTAATCCTGCTTCTAACCATCTTCTCCCTCCAAGCCCAGGGATTGACTGCTCTCGGGCTTCCTCATTCTCTCCAGTTCGGAATGGGCAGGCCAGATGTGCAGGCGATCATGGAAGGCGCCGGCGATTCCGCGGTCACGGTGACGGTACGGGATGATTACCAAATCCTCTCCACAAAGTTCGGTGGGGGTGAAAGGGAGAATCAGGTGAACCAGTTGAGAGTGTTCGTCTCTCCCAAGAAAGGACTATTCGCCGTTGAGGAGGAAATCTATCTCAGGTGGGATCATCAGCAAAAGGAGAGCGAAAATCTGGAATCTCACAGACGAGCTCTGGATACGGCACTGATTCGCCTCCGAAAAAAATACGGCCGCGAAGCGCTATTGGAGGAGACGCCCATCGGAGAGCGCCACGGCAGATTCCAGCACGTGTCCGCGACGTGGCAATTCGCCGAAGGGAGTTGGATTCACCTCATCTACGAACCGCAGGACTGGGCGCTCTATCCGGAACTGGTGAAGATTGTAGTCGTTTACAGGAGCGCCAAACTCGATCCGCGGGAGAGTCAGTCGGCGGAATCGGCCAAATCCTTGAGGAGCTCGAAGCGATAGATTCCGGCATCGTGGCCGTCGCCCCAAGTGAACTGAAGTGCGTAGTAGCCCACCGGCTTCGCTCTCGCGATAGTGTATCCCGCCGCGCTCTTCGGCCGTCCGTGGCCCATGTAGAGATTCCCCAGCGCGTCGGTCTCCCCGGAGCACTCGGCGCAGGGGCATCCATCACGCAACGCCTTGAGGGAAACGTATGACTCTTCGCCCCCTTCCCATTTGATCACGAGAATGTCGTTTATGACCTCGAACTTGTCCAGAACCTCAGCCACGGCTTGACTCCTTTGTTTTGCGGATTGGCGTCGGTTAAATTTGCCCCGCAAATTAATGACCATCCAAGAGTCAATCTTGGGTTCGTAGCTCAGTTGGTCAGAGCGCTGCGCTCACATCGCAGAGGTCGCAGGTTCAAGTCCTGCCGAACCCACTTGATGGGTCAGACAGTTCACAGGAATCAACGTCTCACTTCGCAGAGGTCGTCCCGACGTCAACCCGGGACCGAACCCACCTATGATCTATCGTAAGAGATATCTTCCGCGGGTCTGTCCCTCATCTATTGCCAGAGGCTTCCGAACTTTCGGAGTCGAGGTCAGCTAGCATGAGAGAGCTTGGCGCAACTTCACTTTCCAAGCTCTCACCTTCCGATCACTTTTCACACGCAACACGGTTGCATTCTATATATCCCAAGGAGTAGAAATATGAGCCTTATTACCCACCTGGTCAAACTTCAGGAAATAGATACCGCCATCATGGAGATTGAAGAACTTCAGGGTGACCTCCCTTCAAGAGTGGAGGAGTTGACCTCCACCATGTCTCGGCTGGAAACGGCCATCACCACAGGCGAAGCGCGCTTGACTGAGATTGAAGTTGAAATCAGGAAGATGCAGACCTTGGAACAGGAGCGGAAAGACAAGATCGCAAAACTCCAGGACCAGCTCTATCTAGTGAAGACGAACCGGGAATATGATGCCCTCATGGCGGAGATTGACCATCTCAAAGGACAGCTCGATGAAGAGGAAATGCGTGAACTGGAGCTGAGCGAGGAGAAGGATCAGGTTTCGGAGAAGCTGGAGACGGACAAGACCGAGAACGAGGAGATGTCACAGCAACTTGGAACTCAGAAGAAGGAATTGGAAAGCCGCATTGCAGAGACTGAAGAAGAGCACACTGAACTGGTCGGGAAGCGTGAACAGTTAGCGGGAAACATTGACAATCCCAACCTTGCTCTTTATGATCGTGTTCGTGGCGCCCGGGAAGGGATAGCTGTAGTGCCGGTGGCGAATCACGCATGCGGCGGTTGTCACTCCCGAATCCCCTCCCAGCTGGAAGCGGTAATCCGCGGTGCCGAAAGGATGACTCAGTGCAATACTTGCCGGAGAATTCTCTATTGGGAAGAGGCCGATGATCAGTCCTAATTTCTGACAGCTATTTGAACTCAGAGCCGGTCGTGTGGTTACCTTGTCCGCAAGCGGGCGGACGGGGAGGAAAGTCCGAACACCGCAGGACAGGATGCCTCCTAACGGGAGGGGTTCCGAGCCGCCAGTCGGCGGTCGGGACACGGAAAGTGCAGCAGAGAGTAGACTATCCGCCAGCCGGCGGATACAGGTGAAACGGTGGTGTAAAAGACCACCAGTCCCGGCAGCAATGTCGGGAGCTTGGTAAACCCCATCCGGTGCAAGACCGAGTAGAAGAGCATGAGGTCGTCCGCCTCGTTATGACTCTCGGGTTGGTTGCGCGATCCCGATTGCGAAGTCGGGACCAGATGAATGACCACAGTCCCGACATGTTTTATGTCGGGATACAGAATTCGGCTTACAGACCGGCTCTGAAATACTCCTTGCCATGGCCACCTGGAAACTGAAAGAACCCGATCCCGCCGTCGTCGCTCGACTGGCCGACGAATTCAAGACATCAGAGATTATCGCCCGAGTTCTCGCCTCCCGCGGCGTGGAGTCCCTTGCAGAGTCGAGGGCCTTTTTCAGTCCTGATCTCGCCAACCTGAACGACCCTTTCCTGATGAAGGATATGGAGAAGGCTGCCGAGCTTGTGAAATCACAAGTCGAGGATGGGAAGAAGGTTTTCATTTTCGGCGATTACGACGTAGACGGCACCACAGGATCGGCGGCACTTTATCTGTTCCTGAAAGGGATCGGCTGTGACGCGAAAGTTTACATTCCCGATAGAATCACCGAGGGATATGGTCTTTCTCAGACTGGGATTGACACTGCGGCCGATTGGGGCGCCGCCCTGCTGATCAGTTGCGACTGCGGCATCAATGCCACAGAGGAGGTCGCCTACGCCAAGTCTCGAAATCTGCAAGTGATCATCACGGACCATCACACGCCTGACGAGAGGCTCCCGGCCGCCGATGCAATCCTCAATCCCAAGCAGTCCGACTGCAGATATCCGTTCAAGGGTCTCTGCGGCGGGGCTGTGGTCTTTAAAATGATGCAGGCAGTTGGAAGACTGTTGGATGTTGACGAAGAGGAAGTCTTCCGACATCTCGACCTTATCACGCTTGGAACCGCCGCCGATATAGTCCCTCTCACGGATGAAAACCGTGTGATCGTGTCCCACGGCCTTGATCGACTGGCGCATACGGAAAAGCCCGGACTTCGGGCACTGCTGGAGGTGAGCGGACTCGGCGGGAAGTCCCTGACCGTTGGGAGACTTCTCTTTCGGGCGGCGCCAAGAATTAACGCCGCAGGACGCCTCGGAGATGCAAACCGCGCCGTTCGGATGCTCACCACAGAAAGCGTTTCCGAAGCTGAGAAACTCGCCGGAGAACTGGACGATGAGAACAGAGAGCGGCAGGAGATACAACAGTCGATCGTTGATGACGCCGTTCGGAAGGTGAATGCCGAAATCGATCTTGAGAAAGAGAGAGCGATCGTGCTCTGGGACGAGGCGTGGCACGAGGGGGTCATCGGAATCGTGGCATCGAAGATTAAGGAGGTGTACCATCGGCCTGCCGTAATCATTTCGCTGAAAGACGATGCCGGCAAAGGGTCAGCGAGAAGCGTTTCCGGTTTTGACCTGTTCGAAAATCTTACGCTGTGTAAGGATGTCCTCGACGGTTACGGCGGCCACCCCATGGCGGCGGGACTGACCGTGAGCAGGGAAAAGCTCGAACAGTTTCGAAGCAAGTTCACGTCCCTGGCCGGGGAGAAACTCGACAGCAGCCAGTTGGTAAACTCGCTTGACATTGAAGGCGAAATGGACTTAAATCACATCGACGGCAGGTTTATGAAATTTCTGGAAAAGCTCGCCCCCTTCGGTCCCGGAAACATGACCCCAAAATTCATCAGTCGAAATGTGAGTCCGGGCAGAGATCCGAGACTGGTGGGAAAGGATAACGGTCATCTCAAATTCAAGGCGAAACAGGGGAAGACGAGTTATGACGCCATCGGCTTTAATAAAGCAAATCACTACGAGAAGATGATCAACGGTAAGCCGATCGACATCGCCTATGTCGTAGAAGAGAATGAATGGCAGGGTGCCACCTCAATTCAGTTGAACATACGGGACATCAAGCAGGGGTGAAATGAAAAGAACGAAGATTACCGGCGTGGGCCATGCTGTGCCCGAGCGGGTGGTGACCAACGCTGACCTCGAAAAGCTGATGGACACCTCCGATGAATGGATTACCGATCGAAGCGGCATCAAGGAGCGGCACCACGTGGACGAATCTACGTCTGCCTCGGACCTTGCCATCGATGCTTCAGCCATTGCTCTCGATTCGGCCGGACTTAATCCGGACGATGTTGACCTGATCATCTTCTGCACTATCTCCTCCGACTATTTCTTCCCCGGCGGTGCGGTGCAGGTTCAGGAAAAGATGGGGATGAAAAACATCGGCGCTTTTGATCTGAGGGCCGCCTGCTCCGGATTCGTCTACGGCCTCTCCGTCGCCGATCAGTTTATTCGGACAGGGGCGCATGAAACCATACTGCTCATCGGCGCCGAGGTTCAGAGCGTGGCGCTAGAGTTCGATACAGAACACAGGCATATGGCAGTCCTTTTCGGTGACGGCGCCGGCGCCGTGATTCTTCAGTCGTCTGAAAATGGCGACGGCGTTCTCTCCACACATCTCCATTCTGACGGAAAGCATCTACAAGACTTGTGGCTCCCCGCGCCGGGAAGCAAGTACAAACCGTTCATGAGCAAGAGGCTGATCGATGACGGTCTTCACACCCCTTTCATGAACGGACGTGAAGTTTTCAAGAATGCCGTTACCCGGTTCCCTGAAGTGATCAATGAGGCGCTGAAACACAACAACCTCAGCATGGACGACGTTGCACTGGTGATCCCCCATCAGGCGAACCTCCGCATCAGTCAGGCAGTGGCGAAGCGGCTGGGCGTCGGAATGGACAAAATTTACAGCAATATCCACAAGTACGGAAATACCACTGCCGCCTCCATCCCCATCGCAATGTCTGAGGCGTTGGAAGAAGGGCGGTTCGGCCCCGGCGATAACATTATTCTCGCCGCATTCGGCGCAGGCTTCACTTGGGGCTCGGCGGCAATCCGCTGGTGAAACAGCCTCACTCCTGTTGAGAGACAGTTGTCTTGGTCTCTGATGATTGATTTTTTTCTAAACGAAGAACAGCGGATGCTCCGGGAGATGGTGCGCGATTTCGCTTCCAACGAGATCGCGCCGGTCGCCGCCGAACTGGATGAAAAAGGTCAGTTCCCGTCAGAAATCATCGCAAAGATGGGTGAACTTGGACTGATGGGCATCCCTTTTCCTGAGACCTACGGCGGCGCGGGAATGGACTATGTGAGCTATTCCACTGCCGTTTTCGAGATCGGAAAAGTGTGCGCCTCCACGGCGATTACAATGGCGGCCCACACTTCGCTCGGAATGACACCCATCTATCTCGTCGGCAGTGACGATCAAAGGCGCAAGTACCTCCCCCCTCTCGCATCCGGAGAGATGATCGGCGCTTTCGGGCTGACCGAAGCCGGCGCCGGCAGTGACGCCGCCGCCACAAAAACAACCGCCGTCAAGGAAGGGAGTGAATGGATCCTGAATGGAGGAAAAGTGTTTACCACCAATGCAGGTGAGGCGGGAATCATCACGGCTACGGCGAAGGTGATTGAAGATGGCGAGGAGAAGGGCATCGGCGCTTTCATTATTGAAGCGGACAACCCCGGCCTCAAGATCGGTCCTCCCGAGAAAAAGATGGGATGGAACGCCTCTGACACGCGTCAGATATTTTTCGAGGATATGCGCCTCCCGTCGGAGCAGCTCCTCGGCGAACCGGCGGAAGGGTTCAGGACATTCCTGAAGACACTGATGACGGGAAGGATCTCAGTGGGAGCGCTCTCCTGCGGCACGGCGGAGGGGGCTTACGAAGCGGCGCTGAGATACTCCCACGAGCGGGAAGCATTCGGGAAACCTATTCACCGGTTCCAGTCCATCGGCTTCAAACTGTCAGAAATGGCGACAGAAATCGAGGCGTCGAAACTGCTTGTTTACCAAGCCGCGAAAAAGTATGACGAGGGTCATTCGGTGGTGAGAGAAGCGGCCATGGCAAAACTGTTTGCCTCTGAGACGGCAATGAGAGCTGCAACCGAGGCGATTCAGGTCTTCGGCGGCTACGGCTACATCAAGGAGTATCCGGCGGAAAGATATTTCCGCGATGCAAAAG
>LUOC01000023.1 GCA_001626655.1 Fidelibacterota bacterium REDSEA-S14_B6
AATTAGAAGTGTGCTGATGTCTTCTTCTGAAGGGGGGACAGTCTTTGGAGGTATTGGAATGCGTATAGAGTCATCATTTAATGATGATCCTGTAGTATTAAAAGCAATAGAAGTGGTCGCTGATCAGTATGCTTACGGTTCCACACTGGATCCGTCCATGAATTGAAGATTTTGGCCTTCCTGTTATTAATTTTGTTTCCGAAAAGTGTCATTCTAAATTCGCCACCGCTCGGGGCGATTAGCTCAGCTGGTTAGAGCGCTGTCTTGACATGGCAGAGGTCACTGGTTCAAGTCCAGTATCGCCCACCGATAACGGTTTCGTCCATGAAAAACTTGTATGAAAGAGATCACTGTAACGGTAGCAGGCCACGAGCCGCAAGCCTACCCGCCTGATACGTCCGTATCTTCGATTCTCCACGACATAGATTCCTCTCTCACTGACAACGCTGTCGCCGTGATGGTCAACGGCGAGATGTGGGACTGGAACAGGAGTGTAGAATCAGATGCGGAACTGGTGCCCGTCCTGGCGGACAGTTCGGAAGGACACGCCCTCTTGCTTCACAGTGCTGCCCACCTCATGGCCCAGGCGGTGAAGGAGTTTTTCCCTGAAGCGCAGATGACCATTGGACCGGCCATCGAAAACCGATTCTATTACGATTTCGATGTGGAGACCCCCTTTAGCGATGAAGACCTTTCCAAGATTGAGAACCGAATGCGGGAGCTCTCCCTGGAGGATTTTGTCGTAGAGAGGGATGTTGTTGACTGTGCCTCCGCTCGGAAATTCTTCGATAAGAAAAACGAATCGTACAAAGTTGAAATGATTGACGAGTTCGAGGAAGAGGAAGTGATCACCACTTACACTCAGGGGGACTTTGTTGACCTTTGCCGCGGTCCTCATCTCGCCACCACGGGGATGATCAAACATTTCCGCCTGCTGAATACGGCCGGGGCGTACTGGCGGGGCGATGAGAACAACAGGATGCTCCAACGGATTTACGGGACAGCCTTCTACAGTGAAGATGACCTGAACGCCTATCTCGAGCAGATTGAAGCGGCGAAAGAGCGGGACCACCGGAAACTGGGGAAGGAGCTTGATCTCTTTTTCTTCGATCAACTCTCGCCGGGAAGTCCGTTCTTCCTTCCGAAAGGGGCCATCGTTTACGAGGAACTCCAGAACTTTATTCGCGATCTCTACCGGCAGTACGGCTATCAGGAGGTGATAACTCCCCAGGTGTATGATGTAGAGCTGTGGAAGCAGTCCGGTCACTGGGAACTGTTCCGTGAGTATCTTTACCACATGAAGATCGGCGAGCGGGAGTTCGGGCTCAAGCCGATGAACTGTCCGGGCCACACGATTCTGTACGCGTCTGATCTGCACTCCTATCGCGATCTCCCCGTCCGCATTGCCGATTTCGGCCGTCTCCACCGATTTGAGTGGGCAGGTGTTATTTCAGGACTTACGCGGGTTCGGAGTTTCAGTCAGGATGATGCCCATATCTTCTGCACTCCGGAACAGATTTCTGGCGAGATCACTTCCCTCATCGAGATGATAAATGTGGTTTTTGAGACATTCGAATTCGAAGCGATCAAGGTGGAGCTGAGCAAACGACCGAAAAAAGCGCTGGGGGATGAGAAACTTTGGGATAAGACTGAAGCAATACTGACCGACTGCCTCAGGGAAAATGAGGTGGACTATATGGAGATGGAGGGAGAGGGGGCCTTTTACGGACCCAAGATAGATTTTCAGGCGAGAGATGCCCTCGGTCGATACCATCAACTGAGCACCATTCAGCTGGACTTCACTCTTCCTGAGCGGTTCAAGCTTGAATATGTTGCCGACGACGGCTCACATCAGCGCCCGGTGATGATCCACAGGGCAATTCTCGGTTCCATCGAGCGTTTTCTCGGTGTCTATCTGGAGCATTGCGGAGGTGATTTTCCTCTCTGGCTGGCGCCAACGCAGGTTGCAATCCTTCCCGTCTCTGAGAAATTTGAATCGTACGGGCGGGAAGTTCTCGAAAAGCTTAGAGCGGCCGGAATTCGTGCCGAACTTGATGATCGCGCCGACAAAGTGGGCGCAAAGATCAGGAACGCCGAGACACAAAAGATAAATGTTATGCTTATTGTTGGAGGCCGTGAAATGGATTCGGGGGAAGTGTCCGTCCGCCGAAGATTCGTGGGAGATCAAGGGCAGTTGAAAGTGGAAGAACTGATCGATCAGTTAACGAGTGAAATCAATGAACATAGGAGAATCAAGCCATCGCAAAAATAGATAAGATTAGAGTAAACGGACGTATCAAGGCGCCGAAGGTGCGGTTGATCGGTGAAACTGGGGAACAGATGGGTATCGTCCCCATCGCGGAGGCGATGGATTCAGCAAGTTCGGCCGGTCTTGACTTGGTAGAAGTTGCATCCAGTTCTGACCCCCCTGTCTGCAAGATAATGGACTACGGGAAACTGAAGTATGACCAGAAGAAAAAGGACCAGGAAAGCAAGAAAAAACAGCATGTTATTCGAATCAAGGAAGTTAGATTTCGCCCCCGAATCAGCGATCATGACCTCGGAATAAAGGTAAACCGGGTCAAAAAGTTTATTGCTGACGGGAGCAAGGTTAAGATAACAATTATGTATCGAGGACGTGAAATGGCAAGGCAGGACCTTGGAGAAGATCTGATCGAGAGGATCATTGAAGCGCTTGAAGACGTTGCCCGGGTGGAGAAGCGGGGCGATCTGGAAGGAAGGCGTATCTCCGTGGTTATGTCTCCCAATTAGGAGTTTTATCATGCCGAAAATGAAATCGAGAAGGGGCGCCGCCAAGCGATTCTCTCTGACGGGGACTGGGAAAGTCAGAAAGAATAAGGCGAACAAGTCACATCTCCTGTCGAGAAAAAGTATGGATCGGAAGCGTTCCCTTCGCAAGATCGGAGAGGTGAGCGACGCCGACGCGAACCGTGTAAAGAAAATGCTGGGAATTAAGTAGCGATGCCGAGAGTAACAAGTTCAGTAGCCCGAAAGAAGAAGCACAAGAAAGTGCTGAAGCAGGCGAAAGGGTACTACGGTGCCCGGAGCCGTCTCTACAGAACGGCCAAACAGGCAGTGGAGCAGGGGATGCTCTACAACTACCGTGACCGCCGGCGCAAGAAAGGCGAATTCAGGAAGCTGTGGATCACCAGAATTAACGCAGCCGCAAGGTTGAATGGAAC
>LUOC01000230.1 GCA_001626655.1 Fidelibacterota bacterium REDSEA-S14_B6
TCAAGATTGGCGATAAAGATAACCGCGAGGTGGACCGGATCGATCCCAAAATGAGCACCCATCGGTTTTATGAGCGGCACGACCACAATGATGGCCGAGAATATATCCATGAGACACCCGACGATGAGAAGGAGAACATTGAGGGCGAAAAGAAAAACATACTTACTCTCAATATTTTCCCGAACCCAATCGAGGGCGTGGAGCGGCACCTGAGCATCGACAAGATAACTTGTGAATCCCATGGCGACACCGAGGATAATGAGAACACCGCCCACCAGCGTGGCGCAGTCGACAATCACTTTTGGGAGATCTCCCATTTTGACATCCCTGTAAATGAAGACCTCCACGATGAGCACATAGACAACGGTAAACGCCGCAACTTCCACCAGCGTGGTGAAGCCGCCGAAGATCCCGAGGAGAATGAAGCCCGGCAGGAAGACCTCCCACTTCGCTTTAATGAAGGCGGAAACAGCTTCTCTCGGCTGGAAAGGTCGGCGAGAAACTTTTGAGATGAATCCCTGCCGAACTCCCCATCCCGCTACCATCACCACGAGAAAAAGCCCCGGGATGATTCCCGCCAGGAATATCTTGTTGATCGCTACGCCGGCGGTAACACCGTAGATAATTGCCGGAAGGCTCGGCGGGAAAAGGAGCCCCAGCGATCCGGAAACTGTGATGAGTCCGATGGAGAACGGTTTGGGGTAATTCTCCGATAAAAGCATGGGCAGAAGCAGGCCGCCGAGAGCGAGGATGGTGACGCCCGAACCGCCGGTGAGTGTGGTGAAGAATCCGCACAGGAGTGTCACCATCACGGGAGTCCCGCCGGGAATCCAGCCAAACCAGTGCCGGAAAACTTCTATCAAACGCCTGGAAGCTCCCCCCTGCGCCAGAATGTATCCTGCAAGAGTGAAGAGCGGAATGGTCGGTAAGGTGGGCGAAACGACGATTCGGTACATCTCGGCGGGAACGGCGGCGATGGGGACACCGTCGTACCAGAAAAGAAGCACCGCAAGCCCGCCAAGGCCCACAAAAATGGGGGCGCCAAAAATCAGTGCGGAAATTATTGCAATCACGCCGCCCCACATGACGACCGGGATCTGCAGTGTTTCACCAAGGCCAATGGCGCCGATGACCACGGGAATGGCGAGCATCATCGCCTGAAGGATCGGTTCCCTCCGGCTCTTCCGCAACATTTCCATGGCAATGAGGAAGAAACCGATGGGCATGATCACCTCAACCACCCAGACGGGGATTCCCGGCAGCAGGTCCCTCGGGAATTCCGATTCGGTCTTCACAAGGCGAAAACTGGCGTAGGCAAGGATCAGGTTAACAGTCACAGCCACCGACCTCGCGAACCAATACTTGAATCCACCTGTGTCACTCACCTCAATCTCCACCGGTTGAGTAAGCGAAAGCAGGCGGTTCTCACGGGCGGCGATGACGGCGCCGAGGAACCCGATCCACAAGGTCATGTGCTGTACAATCACCGTCGAGCCGGGGATTCCCTGAACGCCGAAGGCCCTTGTCACTGCCTCCACACAAGGGAGGAATGCCATGGCGAGGAGTGCGGAGAGAGCCAGGATATTCTCCCATTTCGCAACGGCGCTGGCCACCGTTCGGGCTGATCGCTCTGTCAGGTTCATTCTATGTCGAGGGTCGTCTTGAGGTTAATGGCCTTGTCAAAAATCGCTTCCGGGACAAGACTGCCTCTTATGTAGGGGTACATTGATCGCGTCAGTTCTTTCCACGATGAAAACTCTTCGTCCGTCGGCTGATGAACGACAAGACCGTTCTCTTCCATCACGGTGACGGCGGCGTCCATTTCAGGAATAATGGCTCTGGCGTCGGCTTCCATGCGAACGCTGATCTGCTGAAGATCGGCGTGGAACTGAGTGGGAATGGACTGCCATTTCTTGTCACTGATAATCAGCGCTCCGATGATCGGCCCCCATTTTAGATCGAGCATGTTCGGCGCCAGTGCGAACCACTGGAACGAGAGGGCGACCATCGGCGAGGTGGAGAATGCATCGATAACGCCCGTTTGCAGTGAGGTGAGCACATCAACGGACGCCAGCGGAATCGGCTGGAAACCTGCCTTCCGCCACAGCTGTTCGGCTGCATAATCGCCGGCCCAGCTGAACTGCTTCATCCGCTTCAGATCGGCAGGCTGACGGATGGGATTCCCGTCCGAAAGGTCATTCTCGAGCTCATGCATGAGAGGTTTCCTGACAGCGTCAAGTTCACTGAATGAATTCACCAGCATGGGGATGTAGAAAACGTTCATATCCCTGCTGATTTCTGTCAGCCCTTCGATCGTCACCGCTGCGGCGTGAAGCTGCCCTATCCTGATTTTTCTGATCATATCCCTCTCATCCCCCGCCACGCCGCCGGGGTAGATTCTAAGGATTACTTCGCCGTCCGTGGCATCGCGCCACGCCTGCCCCATTTCTATAAGTAGATTGTGCCACGGCGAACCGATGGGAGCAAGCGTCGCCATCTTGACCACCGTTTTGCCGCTCAGAGGAAAAGCAAGCAGGATAGCCAGCGCCAAGGCCCATAAGTGGCAGCCCTTAGAAAAACAGCTCATCTACTCTGCTCTTGAGCCAAACAGCCCGGTCCTGCGCGAGGATGTTGGCGAGCCTCTGATTCGGAATAAGGTTAACGTCCACCGCTTCCGCTTTTTCCAGCATCTCGAGGAATTCCTTCCTGTTCTGGTTGTTTACCGAGACAGACTCAGCGTAAGAAACATAGAGTGAAGCACGACTCCCGCCGGACAGTTCCATGGCGCGGTCGAAGTGCTTTTTCGCAACCACGTGCGCGCCGCTACCGCCATCGGGGCGGCTGAGCGTGTAAGTAAACATCAGGTCGTGCAGTGAGCCGTTGTCGTAATCCTCGTCCAGTTCCAACGCTCTTTCCAACAGGTGGCCTACGTTTGGCAGTTCGATGATGGCGGCGGGATTGTCCTTGGATGCGGAGACGTACAACCCCCACGCAGCGGCTGTCCAGTAGAGAGCGGCCAGATCTGCGACACCGGTACGCTCTAGAGCCGAGCGAGGATCCGAGCCATAAGCTTCTTTGAATCCGGGGTGCGACGCCTCAAGGGATGCAAGGCCGTAGTCTCTGGCGCGGCGGAGCAGTCGCTTCGCCCTCAGAGTGAGGTGCCTTGCAGAGCTGAAATCTTCATCCATCGCCACTTCAGCATCACGAAGAACGAAGGCGTAGGTATAAACCGTGAACGCTTGACATGCCGAGGTGAGAAGGGTCGGATTGTTCGGCGACTGCTGGATCAGCAGTTCTATTAGTTTCATATTCGTCGGTAGCGATTCCCTCACCAGATCAGGATCGTCCTCGGAAAGATAAACAGCCGCAATGCCGTTTCCGGCCGAACTGAGCATCCCCCCAAAGATAAGATCGCTAAGAGAACATCCAGAAACGCAGAAAGACAGAAACGCGACGAGGAGCGGAGAGAAGGCCCGTTTCATCGGTTAATTCAATTCGCTGTAGAGAGGAAACTGCCCGCATAGCTCTCTCACTTCACTCTTCACGTCGGCCGCAGTCGACTCGTCGTCCGGCGCCTCAATCACTCGATCGATAAGGTCAACGATCCGGACCATCTCATCCGGCCCCATCCCCCTCGTGGTCATGGCAGGTGTCCCGACGCGAATGCCGCTCGTTATCATGGGGCTTCTTTCGTCGTAAGGAACCATATTCTTATTCACGGTGATCCCTGCCGTCTCCAACCTGTTCTCGGCCTTCTTCCCCGAAATGTCCTTATTCGTCAGATCGATCAACATGACGTGGGTGTCCGTCCCGCCGGAGATGAGGTTGTAGCCCTTCCCCATAAAAGCGCTTGCCATCGCTTGAGCGTTATCGACGATGGACTTGCAGTAGTCTTTGAACGCCGGCTGAAGGGCTTCGCCGAAGGCGACGGCCTTGGCGGCGATGATGTGCATGAGGGGACCGCCCTGAATGCCCGGCATAACGTTAGAGTCGATCAGCTCTGAAAGATTCTTTGTCCTCCCCGATTTTGGAGCAACCACACCCCAGGGATTCTCCCAGTCCTCCCCCATCAAGATCAACCCCCCGCGGGGCCCCCGAAGTGTCTTGTGCGTCGTCGAGGTGACGATATGACAGTGGGGCCAAGGAGTCGGATGAATCCCGGAAGCGACAAGGCCGGCCGGATGGGCAATGTCCGCAAACAGGAACGCTCCGACTTCATCGGCGATAGATCTATACATCTCAAACTCGATAAACCTCGGGTAGGCGCTCCCACCGCAGATAATCAGCTTCGGCTTGACTTGGCGGGCCTGTTCGGACAACTTGTTGAAGTCGACTCTGCCGGTCTCCCGTTCCACCCGGTAGGAGACTACATTGAACAGCTTGCCGGAGAAGTTGACGGGACTTCCGTGAGTGAGGTGCCCGCCGTGGGCGAGATCGAGCCCCATAATTGTATCCCCCGGCTGGAGAAAGGTGAAGCAGACAGCCATGTTTGCCTGCGAGCCCGAGTGGGGCTGGACATTCGCGTAATCAGAAGAAAAGAGTTTCTTCGCCCGATCTCTGGCGATATTCTCAGCTTCATCGACCCATTCGCATCCGCCGTAGTACCGTTTCCCGGGATACCCTTCAGCATACTTGTTTGTCATGACGCCGCCCGCCGCCTCTAGGACCGACTGACTCACAAAATTTTCCGAGGCGATGAGTTCAAGTGTCTCATTCTCTCGAGACACCTCATTTCTGATGGCGGAGAAAACCTCCGGGTCTGCCTCCCTCAGGCCCGGGGACTGGATTGTGTCAATGGTCATTAGCAGATTTTACAGTTCAACCTTTAAGTAATTTACACGGTTTTGAGGGCAAGACCAGAACAACGAACAGAGCTCCCCCGCCGAGACCGTCAGCACCCGATGGTAGCAGCTACTTGACTAACGCCAGCTCGGCTCTTTCTTAATCGATTCCGTAACCCACGAGTAGCAGCTTCCTTTGGCCGAGATGGAGCCGCGTCGTTTTACATCTTCATCGAGCATGAACCAATCGGTCTTTCCAAAAACAAGATCATCCCGATTATTCTCAAGATAGATACGGTCTCGCTTGTTTCTGTTGTACCCCTCTTGTTCTGCTAACTTGAAGTACTTGTAGGCAAGTGCGGCAAGGATCTTATCATCAGTGGTGGGGAAGTTATCCCGGCAGTCCTGGAACGCCGCGTAATAAACACTCCCTTTAGAGGCAAACGTCTCCCCGTTATCTTCAGCAGTCTTTATCGCCTCTTCCGCCCATTTCAGCGCTTTGCCGTAATCTGACAGTGCAATGTTCACTTTTACTATTTCGAGGGCAGTCTTGAAATCTCGGCGATCGAGATTGAAAAGTTCCTCGTATGCGCCCGCCGCCGCTTTCAGATCGTCAATATCTGAGTAGGCCGAAGCCAGTTTCTGGAGGACCAGTTTGTTCGTGACAGAGCCGTTACCCGTCCCTTCACGGCGAAGCCTGTTCAGCACCTTGACCGCCTCCTCTTCTTCCCCAGCGATCATCAACTGATCGGACAGATCAATCCCGAAGGAGTAGTTGGAAGGATTGTCCGCGAACCGCTGCCGATAAATATCGATGGGATCGCGCCCCGTCGCCTCATACGCCTGTGCCAGATCGCCCTGGGCGCTCTTATTGTTTGGATCAATCTCCAGAATCTGCTGAAGGATGTAAATCTGATCATCATACCTGCCGACTTCGCTGTACAGTTCGTTTAGCCTGTTCAGCGGTTCAATATTGTCCGGAGTGAGCTCGGCGAGTTTTTCATACTCGAAGATTTCCTTCTCAGAATTCCCTCAGCCGCGCTACTGAGAAGACGGAGACACTGCCGTTCGCTCACAGGTTCAGGCTCAGGCGCTTCTTCAACGGGGGGAGGCGGCGCACAACTTGAAAAAATGAGCAATCCGATCGCCAAAGACCGAAGTGTCGGAACCAAACAAAAATTCATTCTATCTCCTCTTACCTTTCACCAGCCATAGATCGCCGAGAGTCAGCCCTACTGAAAGTTGCGTAATCGACTCAGGTTTTTCCGACAGGAATCCTTTCCTTTTAGAAACCCTGACGCCGAAATCCAGCTGATTCTGAGTCAAGCCGAAGGGGATACCCAGGCCTAACGAGAACCCCACTTCAGTTAGACCATCTCCGAGCCCACCAATGTAGTGTGATCTTGTGAAAAAACCAACCCGGTAGTGGAACCAATCCAACCAGTCCCGGGAGCCAAAAACTTTTTCGCGCGAGAGCGCAGCGCTCAACCGGGTCGCTGAGCCCATCTCCCCTTCCAACGAATTCAAATCCGGATTCTGCCCCGATGCAAAAGAACGGCTCAAGATCTCCGCGCCAGCATGAAGTGTGGGCGACAAACGGTAAATCGCGCCGCCACTGACTGTGGTCGGAAGAACGAATTCAGTCCGCGGTTGCGGATCGGGCTCGATGAATTCGAAGAAATCCGTCCTCGCTATGTAGTGGTTGCCGAAAGGAACTTGGAATGAAGCGAACGCTGAAAGGCGGCGCGTTTCAGGATCGTTCACAAATCGGTAATAGCCTGAAAGGAATGTCCCCTTGTACGCGAATCGGCGGGCGTACTCTGCCGAACGGTAATCAATATGACTGACGGTGTGCTCATCGTAAACGCCGAAGAGAAAATCGAGGCGAGTGCCAACTGCATGATTCTCGGTTACGTTCCAGGCGCCTCCAGCGAACAGCGTGCTGATGCCGCCGGAACCGTCAAGACTTTTGGACATGGTGAGGGTGTCGCCGGAGAAGACCACCGTTGTCGTATCGCCCACCAGATCAAACACTTTCCTCGACACTGGCGCCACGCCGAGGCCCAGAGAATACTTGCCTTCGATTGGAACGATGAACGTTGCGCTGGACAAAGTGCCGGTTCCCGATCTGTAACCTCCCAATGAAACGTCCTGATTGCTGTAATGACCTGTAAGATAGGTGAATACCAAATCCGTCCAAGTGGTCGGGTTAGTCGGTGAAAAGCGGCTGTCCATGGACGGGATAAGTCCCGTGCTGGAGAAACCTAGGCTTGCGGCGTCGGGAGCATCTGTGAGAATGCCATACCCGACAGCGTTGTACGGTGACTGCGCCGTCGCGAGCGTCGTCAAGAGGATTAGCCACTGACTACGGAACTTCAAAGAAAACCTCCAGAAGGGGCTGGCCTACCGCTGAACTGTCCGACCGAAGCGCGGCATAATCGAAGACTGTCTTAGAGTTGATCATCTTCAATTTGAATCCGAGATCGAGGATTTCAGTTTCGTCGTCCTCTCTACCGCTGATCACTGATTGAAGCAGTTCTGTCACATCCAGTTTGAGGATCGATCCCACCGGCGCTGCTGAGCCGGATCGAGCGAATGTGGCAGTGTGGTGTTCGTAGCTGTCGGCGGTCAGCACCTCTCCCCAACTCCAGGTTGTCACCGTATCTTCCAGCGCATAGGCTTGAAAAAAGAGGGAATCGATCGCCTCGGCATAGCTGCTCTCCGCATCGACGGGGAGGCTCAGCTTCGCCCTGCCGATGGTCGCTTCCTTAGGAATGTTCAAGATGGACAGATCGGGCTTTACTATGGTAACCAATCCAGTCGCCACGCCAAGATAACTGAAACTTGAATCGAACCGTCCGGACGAAAGATCGGGCGGCACGAACAGTGTCACATCCGTTCTTCCTGTGAATACGCGAACCGAATCTTTCGCTTCAGAAGTATCGGACTCGCTGGACTTTCTATGCAGGAATGTTCTCAGGAGCGGTTGATGGACAGGGCTCTCGGAAGCGTAGAGCTGGAGCATATAGTCGGCATCCTCCGGTGACTCCATGAGATAGAGCCAGCTCCCATCGGCAGTGTCGGCGAGAGTTTCGACTGTGGCGGAGTCGAGCGGAAACCTGAGATGCGTCAGCCCGGCGGAATCGGTAACAAACTGTGAAGACAGCTTGGGGTAGTCATCAACAATCCAATCGACGTTGGAATAGTTCGATTCCAACTCAGCAAAGTTTGAATCACGCCGAAAGTAGCCCATGGTAATACCGCTCACTTCCGGGATCAGCCCGGCATAAGTCGTATCCAGAGTAAACTGGAAATGACCGCTGTCGACGACGATACTCGACCACCGGAGGATCTCGTGCGATTCGAACTCAACCAGCGTCCGCGACGCATCGATACCATCTTTCTTTCCCACATACACACTGTGGAGACCTCCCAGCGTAGGCGGCACCTGATACGTTTTGAAACGGAACGACGTCGTCGACTCTTCATGAGTTGTCAGCGATGTGTGGTCGAGGTTCGTCACAAATGCGTCATTCTCGCAGGACGCGAGGATGATCGAAAACAGAATAAGAACCCTAGAGGGAAAGCGGCTCATATGGGGATGATCTGGTCTTCGAGGTTCGGCTCAGTCTGAGCCGAATGCATTAGTGAGAATGTCGTTGATGGCGTCAGCAGCCGCGCCGCAGGAGGCATCGTCCTCATTTTCCAGTGTTACAGTTTCGAGCTTTTTCTTGATGCCGGCAATATGTGGTTTAAAGTCGCCGTTCGTGGAAAGTTCCTTCGATGGCTGACTCTTCGGCCCGTCCACGGCGATGACAAGATCGGCGCTGTCCGCGGCAACAGCCAGAGAATTAAGCTCACTGCCATTGAACGCTTTCGGTAGCTCCGCCCCAAACTTCGTGAAGGAGTCGGCAGATACTGTGGAATAATCATCGATAGAATGTATCAGCTGGACTGTCTTGATACCTTTATAAAAATCCTGATCGGCGAACAGCTGCTTGTACAGCAGCGGGACGTAGGAGGACTGCCAGTCATTACAGACTATAATGTCAGGCGCCCAGAAAAGGTTCACAAGCATCTCCAATGCGATTTTGCTGTAGAAGGCAAACCGGTCGTCATTGTCCGGGAGGGGGCGGCCGTTCTTCGCTTTGTAGAGAAGGGTCGTCAGCGGCTGGAACCATTCCGAGTGTTCCATAAAATAGACCTGAACTCTCGTCTTCGGGATGAAGGCAGATTTTGCGGAAGCGATCTCTGTTTCGCCGTTGATTTCGGAAGCGATCTCTCTGAGACGAATCACTTCGCGGAGTGTGTACTTCCTCTCGCTGATAAAACCGTACTTCGGTGAAGTGAGCCTGATGTCGTGGCCATGCTGCTGGAGCTTGATGGGAACCGACCTGCAAAACGATGCAAGAAAGGAATTCTGAGAGAAAGGTATAATCTCAGACGCTAAGAAATAGATTTTCATTCACTGAATCTCCAAAAAGGTTTTGTGAGGAGCAAGTGCTACAGCTGACGAAGATATTGCTGGGCACGCTGGTAATATTCACTGCCCGGATAATGATCGACCAACTTCTGGAATTCGGCTCTCGCCTTATCGAAGTTTCCAATTTTCTGGAAACAGATGCCGAGCTTCAACTGAGCATCGTCCCACTTGTCCTGCTCACCGAACTGGAAAACTTTCTCGAACTCCAGAATGGCCCGTTTGTAGTTCTTGAGAGCATAATACGACTCACCCAGCCAGTACTGGCAATTATCCGCGAGCTTATGGCTCGGATCGCCGGTGACTAACCTGCCGAAGCCTTCGATGGCCATCTCGTAATTGCCGTCGTTGTACGCACTCAGAGCATCGATGTACCCCTTCTTGAAATTGTCACTGCTGATTCTTGCAGGCGCAACATCGGTCATACCTGTCTTGAGATCGTACAGCTCATTGAAGCTCCGAGTCAGTGTAACGATCTTGTTCTCAATCATCATAAGCTGCTGGAGGAGCTGGAAATTGATGCTGTCCGTATAGGCCGCTTTGCTCTCAAGAGTCCTGATTGTATTCTGTAATGTATTGATACGGTTGATCAGAAGCAGGGTAGTGCTGTCCGACTGAGCTTTCGCCCTCACCATGCTTTTCATGGCGTTCTCAACATCGGGGATCACAATGCCGAGAATCTGGTTTACTTGATTCTCCAAGACATCTACTCTATCG
The DNA here is from genome assembly GCA_001626655.1 of Fidelibacterota bacterium REDSEA-S14_B6. Lineage (GTDB taxonomy): Bacteria > Fidelibacterota > Marinisomatia > Marinisomatales > S15-B10 > S15-B10. The sequence continues at coordinate 9,979 of LUOC01000230.1, forward strand.
TTCACATTTTGTTGTGTTTTGGATTGGCCTCCCAGACTGGCCGCCAGAAAAATGCAGGAAAAAACAACAACATGGCGGAGAGTATAACGGCGAAAAGATCTATGTTTCATGGCCTCGGATTTGACGAGTTCACTCACTCATCAGTCTTGGATTGCCCCAAATTTACCTTTTTTGCTCCATTTAAACAATCTGTTTACCGACGAACGCGCACCCTTTTTTCTGAGGACAGAGACTCACCTCTCGGCTTCCACGCTCATATTCATGGCAAGGCCGAGCATGGCATAGCACGAGACAAGAAACGTGCCTCCATAACTGAGAAATGGGAGAGGCAATCCCTTCACCGGAAGGAGGTTTACAGTCATCCCAACGTTCACAAAAATGTGAGACATGAATAGTGTCGCAATCCCAAGCAGCACGAGGCTCGGAAAACGCTCAGAAGTTTTGTAGGCGCGCTGAACCATACTGAGGACAAGTACAGCAAAGAGGATGAGAATTGTCACCACCACCACGAAACCGAATTCCTCGCCCACAACGGAAAATATGAAATCGGTTTCCTGCTCGGGGAGGAACTTCAAGTGCGTCTGCGTTCCCATTCCGAACCCTTTGCCCCACAGGCCGCCGGAGCCGATGGCAGTTTGAGACTGTATCACCTGGTAGGCGGCACCGAGGGGATCTCTCGTGAGATCGAGAAGGACAAGGACTCGCTCCTGCTGATAGGGACGAAGACTGTTCCACAAGAGTGGCGTCAGCAGTCCCAGTGAAATGTTGCCGAAAAAATTGACCAGCATCACCCTTAGGGTGGTTCGGGAGAGGTAGATGACGGTGCCGACCAGAATTACCCACAGAG
>LUOC01000231.1 GCA_001626655.1 Fidelibacterota bacterium REDSEA-S14_B6
TCTCAGTGGTGAACCCTGTGGTGAAAAGGTGCGGCGACCGTTTGATATAGGTCGTCGGAATCTTCATCATATGGCCGGGATGGGTGAATGAGACGCGCGTTACTGCACTCAAGGGAGCTGAGAGGAGGAGGAGGAGAGTGACACCGTTGCGAATTTTGTTCAACGTCATCACCGAGACCCTTTTCTCAACTCCATCTGCGCCAGGCGAAGATATTCGCTCTCCGGGAAAAGATCGATGATTTCTGCAAATGCCTGCTCTGCCTCACCGTCATTTCCCATCTGTCTGTGAACCATTCCCGTCAGCGCCATTGCGTCATCACGCTTATCCGATTCGAAGAGGACATCCACTCTATCGAGCAAGCGCAGCGCCGCTCTGTAGTTTCTGAGACGGAAATGGCACTCAGCCAGCCAGTAGAGAATGTTCCCGGCGGTGATGTCATCCAGTTCGGAAAGCGAAAGTTTTTCAAAATGTCCCACTGCCGCACCGTAGTCCTGGCGCTGATAGGCAAGAACGCCATTCATGTAGACCATCCGGTTGAAAGTCGGTTCCACAGGGGCAGCCGATGTTGCATCTTCTTCCGGTTCCACTTCTGAATAATCATCAAGCGTCACGCCCGGCAGAGGAGGGGCCGACTCAACTTCAATTTCTGGGGAGATGAAGGCTTCCTCCACAGGCGGAGTCTCCTGAGCGAGGAAGTCGGAAAGCAGTGTCCGCAACTCCTTGTTCTCTGTTTGGAGAGTTGTCATCTGTGCCCCCAACGCCTTTTCAAGAAGGGCGATCCGTTCATTCATTCGGCGGAAATTCTCTTCTTTCAGCCCTTCCACTTCATTATGAATGCTCGATTCGAGGCCGTCGATCTTTTCGTGAATTCCCTGCAGTGTGGCATGGAGTTCTCTAGTGGATGCCATGTAGACCGATCCACTTGGCTTCTTGTCCACGAAGAAGGAGACTTCCTCAGGAGGACTCTTTATATAACGGTCAACTTTTTCTTTCCCGCTGGCAGGCTCGATGACGACGCCGAGGTCAAGGAAGAATGCGTCATTCCCGGAAGTGGTTGTTGATGAAGATTGCTGGCCGATGACAATCGATAGGAGCAAGCTTGCCGCGAGGATTGGTGTTGCTCTGAGTCGATGTCGGCTGATCATTCGTACTCTTCCCAATCGATGGTGTAGGAATACCCGAGAAATGCCCCCACATCAGCTGGAATGATCAGCTCAAAGTTTCCGGAGGCCCCCGGTAGCAGGGACGAATCAGTGGTGATCCCCGAATCAAAGGTGTGGTAGGAACCGGAAACGAAGGTTGTGAGCGTTCTCGTCTCGCCGCTCCAGTTCTTCCTCAAAACAAAATTGACTTTCACAAAGTCGGCTCTGTTACCACCCACATTTTTCACCTGCCCCGCAAGTGTCTTGTTGTTAGATCTGTCGGTCTTTTCTGCAATGTTGCCGACAAGGACAATATTTGCAGCTCTGTCGCGGCTTGAGGATCGATCCGATGGGTCGGCGGACACATACCGGGGCTGTGCCAGTTTCGGCATGGGTGGCGGACTGTAGGATTCACGAATCTGCTCAGGGACATACTCCGGCTCTTCCTGAGCCATCACATTCTCCACAATCCTTACAACCGTGCTGCGGTCAATAACAAGGTAGCCCACCAGTGATTCTACCTTCAGCACATCCTCATCCTGATAGACAACTTTGCCAAACACGGTGCTTCCGTTATCGAGGATAATTTCTTTCTGGTAAATTGAGAGCGGGTTGATCCACATTTCGCTTCTGGCCTGAAGATCTCTCACTTGGCCGGCGAGGTGATCTAACTCCGCAGCCATTTTTTTCATCTCAAAACTGATTTCGGTCATCACATATTCTTCCTGAGGCATCCGCCCTGGTGTCCCTTCTGCCCCTGCCGCTGTTTCACCCTTAGCCACACGCTGATTTTCTTCCGCCGGTTCGGCACCCAATGTCAGTTCCACTTCCACGTCATCATCTTCAACTACCACCTCCTGGCTGGCCTCTCCAGCATCGCCCCTTGCGGAAACTGTGTAAGTCCCCGGAGAAATCTTGCTGAATTCAAAATTCCCCTTCCCAATTCGTTTTTTGGTCGTCTCACTGCCAACCTCTTTCCCATCCGGGTCACGAAGAACAACTTCTACATCAGCAACACCTTCTCCTTCAAGATCCAGTACTTTACCGCTAACATCAAAGGCCTCTCCTCTCCTACCAAGGAGTTGTGCAGAGAGATTATCGCCGGCCAGCAGACAGAAAGCCAGCAGAACAAAGATACTTTTCGCTGTTCGGTTCACAGGTTACCTCGGATTTTCGTTTAGCTATCTACCCCGGATTAGGGAAGCCAATCGCCTCGAGTGTAACCTGTTTGCACGATAAATGTCAAGAAAAAATGAAAAATCGAAAAATGGCGCTTCCTGATCCCGCAATATGGGCAAGATGCTGTAAATTGGGTTGCTGTGATCGACAGCTCTACCAAGTACGACCACCTGTTCAGCCACCTCCTGCCCAACGCGGTGGGAGACGTAAAGATCTTCTCCAAAGAGGACGACTATCTCATTGAACAGGATTATGAGGCTATAACGGATAATGAGTTGGGCGTCTGGATGCGGCTTTATGAAAAGTTGGTGGAGCCGCTCAACCGATACGCTTCCAAGGAATACCTGGACGGCATCGATGCGCTGGGGCTGTCGGCTTATGAGTGGCCCAACTTTTCCCAACTGTCGCCCCGGATCAGAGACGCCAGCGGCTGGGAGGTTACGCCTGTGGCCGGTTTTTTGGATGAATGGCTCTTCTTTGAGTTGAACGCCGAGAGGAAATTTCCGGTCACTGATATCGTTCGGCAGTCGGAACGGCTAGAAGAAAAATACGCCGGCCGCGCCATTGCAAACACGGACGAGTATACACCCGAGCCGGACATCTTCCACGACATCCGCGGACACGCGCCTTTCCTGATGAACAGAGCTTTCGGAGATTTCCTCGCCGATGTCGGGAAACTCGGTCATCAGATTCTGGTAGACGAGCGGAACCTCGGGCCTGAGCTGGTGGCGCACAACCTGAAGCGGCTCCAGAATTTTGCCTGGTGGAGTTACGAATTCGGCATCATGAAGAAACAGCCTGAGAGCGAGAACTGGCGCACCGATGCAAACGATATGGATCACGAGCTCTACGGCTCCGGCATCATCTCCGGCTATGATGAAGTGATGAATGTGGTGGCGTGCAGCCGTGGTGAGTCAGACTCATCCGCGCTTCTTCCGTTTGATATGGAAGAGGTGGTGATGACAAGATTTGACTACAGCGATATTCAGGATCGCTACTACATCATCGATTCTATGGAAAGTCTCTACGCCGACTTTTACGACAATCAAAGACTGTTCTTTTTCGAGGGGTAACTTCTCACCTCTTTCACAAAAGGTTCCTTTATGAAAACTTCCGGCAGGCTGATTCTAATCTTAAACGTAGCGCTCATCTCCGTTTGCTGGAGTCAATCTCTTACTGGTGAACGGGGGCGGCTCATCTCCTCCGAACTGCTCGAACACAGGACCGCCTATCAGATCGACCGCGAACTGTCGGATGCTGTCCTCTTCTTCAAGGCGACTTACGGGGCATCCATCTACAAACTTGTCTATGAAACTATCGATCCTTTCGGTGAGCCGACTATAGCCTCAGGGACGGTGACTGTTCCGAAGAAACCTGAATTCGCACTGCCCGTTCTCAGCTTCCAGGCGGGAACCTTGGTGAAGCGGGATGAGGCCTCTTCTGCCACAGGCTTCGATGGCGGCTACGGCATTGTCGCCATGTGGACTGCCTCATCGGGCTACCTCACCGTCATTCCCGATTACCTCGGCCTGGGCGAATCAGAACTGTTCCATCCATACCAGATGGCAAAACCCAACGCCACCGCCATCATTGACATGCTCAGGGCCGCCCGAGCCTTCTGCGAACAGGAGGGAATTGAGACCAACGGGCAGCTGTTCCTCACCGGTTATTCGGAGGGCGGCTATACCATGATGGCAGCCCACAAGATGATGGAAGAGGAACACGCCGACGAGTTCACCATCACCGCCTCGGCTCCCGGTGCAGGCGCCTATGACATGTCCGGCGTCATGACCGACGTCATGCTCTCCGGGGGGGAATATCCGCAACCACACTATCTCCCCTACGTCCTGTTCGCCCTCGATGAATATTACAATCTGTATGACAGTCCCGCCGACTATCTTAAGGAAGAGTACGCTTCTTCCCTGCCGTCACTTTTTGACGGAACCCACTCGGGCAGCGAAATCAATGATGTGATGCCGTCGGTGCCGATGGAAATCCTGAAGCCGGAAATTGTGGAGGAATTTAAAGGCGATGATGACCATCCTCTTCGTGAAGCCCTACGGGACAACGATCTCTATGACTG
>LUOC01000232.1 GCA_001626655.1 Fidelibacterota bacterium REDSEA-S14_B6
GTAGAAGACGTCGATAGGTTTGCCGGCGTTCACAAACTTTTCCACGAGCTGTGTTGTGTTCTGTGAGTGAACATTGTCATCCCCCGTGGCGTGGATCACAAGGAGGTGGCCCGTCGCATTATCAACATAGGAAAAGACTGACGTGGAATCGTACCCCGCCCCATTGTCCTGGGGGAGCCCCATGGACCGCTCCGTATAGATCGTGTCGTAGAGCCGGAAGTCCGTGACCGGCGCCACGGCGACCCCCGCCTTGAACCGGGAACCGTTCTTCGTCAGCATCAGTCCAGTAAAGTAGCCGCCGCCGCTCGCCCCCCAGGCGCCTACGCGCTTTGGATCAGCGCCCCACTCAGAAACCATATAGTCGACACCGGCGGCGTGATCCTTTCCCAGGTACCGGCTCATATCGCCGTAGCTGAGGTTTTTGAATGCCTCCCCCCTGCCGCTCATCCCCCGGGCGTCCATGGCGAAAACGATGAACTATCCGTGAACGATCATAGGATACTGCTTTCCCTTCCTGTATCCTACGGGCAGTGTCACGACACCGTCCAATGTCGCCGCGCCGTCGTGTGTTGTGAACCTGACGAATTGGGGGACGGACCAGTCGAAAACGTCGTACTGGCTTCTGTCAGTTTCGCCAATCACTCTCACTTCGCTTCCGTCCCGCCGCTTCAGAATAATTTTAGCCGGTTGTGAGGCGGACGAGAATGTGTCGATAAAGAAGTTTCCCGATGGGGAAAACTGGATGGAATGGCTCCCCTCCTCTGGAGTCAACCGCTCCAGACCGACGCCCGCAAACGATACCTTGTAGAGGTGGTTCTCCAGCACGGACGTCTCGTTGGCCATGAAGAACAGTTCGCGTTTCTCCTCGTCGACATGAACAATGCGGGTAACTTCCCATTCGCCCTCCGTGAGGCGGGCGAGCTCTTCACCCTTCAGTGTATGCCGATAAAGATGGTGATAGCCGTCCCGTTCCGATACCCAGAGTATCTCATCACCACCGGAGAATCGGTAATTATCGTGGACTTCAACCCACCCGTTCTGATCCATTTCCATCAGTCCCATACGCTTCTTGCCTGATTTGGGATCACACATCAGAAGGTCCCATCTGTTCTGGAGCCTCCGCATCCGCATCACAAGAAGCTGATCGGGGCCGTTCCAGAAGATGCGCGGATAGTACATGTCCCGATTTTCGCCGATGTCCATCCACCGCGTGGCGCCGCCTGTCGCTTTCGCAACGCCGATCCGCATGGTCGGATTGGTCTGGCCCGCCTTCGGATATCGTATCTCGGTCGTGACGGGATAGAGCCCCTCTCTCAATCTGGAAGGTGTAGAGATTATTGTCCTTCCGAACGTAGGCGGCCATCTTACCATCGGGGGAAAGTTTAACATTTCTGAGGCGCCCGTTGTCGTCGGAGACGGGGGTAACGGCTCCGGTAGCAATGTCGTAAATCCAGTAACTCCCCCAGTGGGACCGTCGCCAGATTTTTTTACGGTCTGTCTGGATGAGCATTCGCCGGCCGTCCTCTGAGAAGCTGTAGGCTGAAGGATTCAACCGCTTTCCGTCAAAGGCGAGGTTCCTAGCATCGACAAAGACGGAGATATCGCCGGAAACCAGATCGACCCGATGGATCGATTTCGCGCCGTTAGTCCGATGAAGGAAAGTGTAGGCGTCCTCTCCGGGAATCCAGACGATTCTGTCGAGCGATGCAACTTCGAAAGGAGATTTCCCAGTCACATCCTTGAGCGAAAGTTTCTTCCCGCCGGAGAGTGCGGTGCAGGCAAAAAGGAAGGTGATCAGCGCTCTGTTTCTCACCGACTCAGTCCTTTGACATGGTTTAGGAGCTCCACCATCATCTTCTGCGTCAACCTTCCCGTGTTGACGTTCCTCGGGCTGGGATGGTAGGAACCGACCAGAATCATCCCGTTTTCCAGCACAAACTGATTTCCGTGTCCAAATGGGTAATCTTTCATCAGGAAGTTGAACTGGCCTCTGAAGAACCTGAGGCACGCATCGAAAGCGATTTTCCCAAGCGCCAGAATACAGGTGACATTCGAGAGCAGAGTCAGCTCCGCGCTGAGGTATGAGGCACAGTTGCGAAGCTCTTCCGGCTTCGGTTTGTCCTGAGGCGGCACACATTTCAGCACCGGCGTCATATAGGCGTTGTTCAGGATGAGGCCGTCGTCCAGTGCGTCTGAGTTCGGCTGATTGGCGATCCCAACCTCGTGGAGACAGCGGACCAGAAAGTCGGCGGACTTATCGCCTGTAAAGACGCGGCCTGTCCTGTTCCCGCCGTGGGCTGCCGGAGCGAGGCCTGTCAACAGCAGAGATGCCGTCGTTTCACCGTACCCCGGAACCGGACGGCCCCAGTAGTCCCAGCTCTCGAACTGCTTCCTTTTCTTTCGCGCCACCGACTCCCTGAAATCGACGAGACGACTGCACCGGCGGCAATCGACGATGGCGTCGTTCAGCGACGCAAAGCTGTTGTACGTTGCCAAATTCACTCCAGAACAGTTTACATGAGGAGAAACGGCCTCCGTCTGGGCCGAACACAAGTTGGAGAAGGTAGACAATCTCGGTATATTTCGCCGCATTTTTTTGTGAGTTTGAAAGGATCTTGATTCTATGGGTTTAATGAACACCATGCGGACGAGAATGCACATTATTCTGTGGATTCTCCTAGTCCTCTTTATCGGCAGCATGACCGTCGGCGGTCTCGTGGGCGGCGCGGATATTGTCAATCAACTATTCGGTCGCGTTGATATTTCGAAAGCGATTGTGGTTGTCAACGGCGAGGCGATCCCTCCCGATCTGTTCTTCCATCAGCTCGATCACCGTCTGGAGCAGGCGCGGGCTCAGGGGGTCGAAGTCGATGACCGCGGCCTCGATTTTGAGCGGGAAAGGATTTTCAACGAGCTGATCGAAGCGACTATCATTAATCAGCAGATCGCCGATCGAAAGATCAAGGTAACCGCAGAAGAGATCTATTATGAGCTCGTGAACAACCCTCCGCAGACTCTGCTGACAATCCCCGATTTTCAGACTGACGGACAGTTTGACCGTGCCAAGTACCTTGAGGCGCTCCGCAACCCTCAGGGCGACGAGTGGCGTCCCATCGAAGATTACGTTCGGCAGTACCTCCCGAGGCAGAAACTGTTTAACGAGCTCAGGGCCGGCGTCCGAGTTTCCGATGAGGAAGTGAGGACGGAATTCACCCTTCAGAATATCGAATACACCATCAGCGCACTCATTGTCAGCGCCGGAAAGTTTACCGAAGATGAGTTTGAACCGACAGACGATGAGATGGAGAATTACTATTTCCTCAATCCTGAACAGTTCTCGCAGGACGAGCAGAGAGTCCTCAGTTATGTGGAGTGGGTTAAAGCGCCGTCACAGGAAGATACGCTTCTGGCGCAGGAGACTGCTTCGGACATCCTCGCCCAACTGGACGGCGGCGCCGATTTTGGCGAACTGGCCGACGAGTATTCCGAAGATCCGGGCAATCGGTCTCCGGAAGGCTCAGGCCGGGGCGGTGATCTGGGATGGTTCGGCCGTGGCCAGATGGTCGCTCAGTTTGAAGAGGCGGCCTTCGCCGCCAACAAGGGGGCGGTTGTCGGCCCTGTCCAGACTGACTTTGGACTTCACATCATTCAGGTGAAGGACCAACTGAAAAACGACGACGGCGAAGAAGAGGTGCAGGCAAGCCACATTCTCCTAAAGATTGAAATGGGACCGAGTACTCGTGAGCGAATTAGAAGCGATGCTGTCCAGTTCTCCTTTGATGTGGAGGACTTCGGCTTCGACGAAGCGGTCACAAGGAACCGCTCCGAAATGAGAGAGATCCCTCCATTCACAGAGAATGCAGCTTTCATTCCTCGGTTTGGCTACTTTCCTGAGGCGGTCAAATTTGCTTATTCAAACGAACTCAACGCCACGAGCGAGGTGGTTGAATCGGATCTACTCTTTGCCATCTTTCGTCTCGATTCGGTCATCGCCGCCGGAACGAAAGAGTACGGCACTGTCAGTAACCAGATTGCGAGTAAGCTGAGAGCGGAGAAGCGTCTGGCCGGCGCCAAGTCGACCGCTGAAGAGTTGAGATCCAGACTGTCAGATGACGGCAGCTTGGAAGCAATGGCAAACTCGGATGACAAAGTCGAATTCGTAGGGCCTGTTTCGGCCAAACTGGGGAGTTCTTTCCAGAAGATCGGCAGGCACGAGTCTGTTATCGGTGCCCTCCTTGCCGCCGAGGTCGGTGAGATTCTGCCCCCCATGGAGACGACCCAGGCGTATGTCATCCTGAAACTTGAAGGTCGTCAGGACTTAGCTGAATCTGAATGGGAGGTGAGGAAGGATGTGATCAGGAGATCCCTCCTGACACAGCGGGAGAATGAGGCGATCGGCAACTGGATCAGGACGTTGCGAGAAAACGCCGATATCGTCGATAACAGGGAGTACTACTTCTAGTCCTACTCTCCCTTCCAGTCGGGAGGTCGCTTCTCTTTGAAAGCGGTCAATCCTTCCCGTCTGTCCCGCGTCCCAATGATTGACCGGTAAGCGGTCTGTTCTGCTTCCAGCGCCTCTTTAATTGATTTTGACAATCCTCTGTTAATAGACCGTTTAGCGGCTTGAATCGACAGCGGTGCGTTAGATGAAATCTTTTCGAACATCTCCGCCACCTCCTCATCCAGTTCTTCGGGATCGACGAGCCAATCGACGACGCCGTCAGCCAGCGCCTCCTCGCCACTGAATGTGTCAGCGGAAAAAATCCACTGCTTCGCCCTGCTCTCACCAATGAGCCGCGGCAATCGGACGGTCCCGCCGGCTCCCGGAATCACCCCGATAGAGGTCTCCTTCAGGCCGATTGACGCCCCATCCGCAAGGATACGCATATCGCAGGCCAGCGCCAGTTCCAACCCGCCGCCGAGACAGCTCCCGTTAATCGCCGCCACCGTCGGCACGGGGATTTCCCAGATTCTCTGAAAGGTGTCCGATAGATATTGGACAAACTCGGCGACTTCGTCATCGGTCATATCCGCACGCTCTTTCAGGTCCGCGCCGGCGGAGAAATGCTTCCCCTCGGAGGTGATCACCACCATACGGTCTTGAGGATCGACTTCCTCCGGGAGGTCGTGAAGGGCGTCAACGAGGGGTTTCGACAGGGCGTTCACCGGCGGATTGTCCAGCACCGCCGTTAAGAGTCCCTCGCTGCCGTGATTTATGTTCAGCACCTTATCGTAACAGTCATCAAATTTTCCGGCTGAGCTGAAATCCTCTCACGGAGAGATAACCGGGAACGATGGTGCCGAAGACACTGACGGCCATTGGAAGATCGTGTCCTCCCACCACCAGCGCGCCACCCGTGATGCACCGGTAAAGATGGGCCAGCGCCACCGCAAGTAACAGCAGTGAAACAGTCAGGTTGAATGTCTTTTGATCCATCTTGTTCTCCTTCCTACTCGCCTCGTTTAAGTTACCCAAAAAAGAAGCGGAGTCATACGAGTTCCTCGGGAATGTCCACTTCCATTCTCAACAGATGCTGGCCGTACGTCTTGCCTTGAGCGTCGAGCTGGAGAGTCTCGCTTCCTCCGCCGGAGAGGGAATCGTAGAGTATGAAATTGAATGACCAGAGGTTCGGGAGCTCATACCGCACCACTTCCCCTTTTACAACATCCCCGAAATGCCCTTTCACCCTCTCCACGGTGATGGCCACTTTCGCCCATTCGTACGCCGCCTGCGAGCTGAAGATCAGTCCCACATTGGTGTTCGGCCCCTTATCGCCGGACCTCGAATGTGCAATATCGTAGAGCGGTCTTTTCATCAATCCAGAAACGTGTAATATTTCTTCACCGCTTTGGAGACGGTCCACGTGCAGGAGAGTCCCGCCGGAAAGGTGACAAGATCACCGGGACCGAACGACACCTCACCGCTCTCTGTCGCGACAGTAACCTCACCTTCGATGACGAGACACTGCTCGGTGGAAGAATATGTCCACGGGAACTGTGACGGTTCGCAGGTCCAGACAGGATAGCCGCTGAAAGTTTCGCGCTCGGATTCAGTCGGTTGTCTCACTTCGATTTCCATAACATCTCCTCAGAACGGTTGAGTCTGTCGTTTCACAATGTATTTTCCTGTCGGCCCGTCATCCGGGAGGGTCGCCGCATAGATGATGCTTTCGGCCCCCTTTTTAGGGCTCAGCGGCGCGACCATTGTCCCCATCCTTGTCCTCACCCAGCCGGGATGGACGCAGTTTACCAAAATTCTCTTCGATTTCAGTTCGGCGGCGAGGTTGGCCGTCAGCGCGTTTACCCCTGCCTTCGAAATTCGATAGGCAGAGTATCCCCCCGTCATGGCGTCTGAAAGATTGCCCATGGCGCTGGTGACATTTACAATCCTCCCCCACGGCGCTTTTTCCAGCAGGGGCAAGAACGCCTGACAGACGCGGTAGGTGCCGAAGAGGTTTACATCCATGGTCTCACGGAAGGCACCTTCGGGCAACGTCCCAAACTTCGATTTCCGGTCTTCTCCGGACAACATTCCCGCATTGTTTACAAGGATATTCAGGCTGCCTTGGCGGTCTTCCACTTGACGAGCCGCCGCCTCAACGCTCGCCGGAGACTGTACATCCAGTTGGACGGCCTCAGATGAACCGCCGTTCTTCATAATCCGTGCGGAAACTTTTTCTCCGGCCTCCAGGCTCCTCGAACCGACAATGGTGTGGATCCCTTTCGCGGCAAGCCCCAGACAGACCGCTTTGCCGATCCCTCGGTTCCCGCCCGTCACCAATGCCACCGCAGGTGAATCTTCAGCTTTCAATCTGGAATCTTCAGTGCCCATTCTTAAGACTAAAACTCTTCACCGTTCCACTCATCCAATTCTCCATTTCTCCAACTCTTCCAGTTCTCCATCACTCCACTGCTCCGATCTTCAGACCTCCTCCACACGAACCGTGACATCCAACCACTCTTTTGGAACCGTCGTCGGCCAGTAAGCGAGGACCTGTTGAGGCTTGGGGCGGCCACCTGCGAAACCGGTAATTCCCGGCGGCCCGTTGGTCACCACTGGCGCAATCTCTTTCCCAAAACGTGCGACCTTTGCCTTGTCGCTATCCCGGACGCTCAGCCTCAGTGTCAGTTCCGGGGGATCATCCCCGATTCTGTTTCCGAAGATCGCCCCGGCCCCTACCAGTTCTGACCGCTTCTCGTCGTAACTGAATCCCGCTTTTTCGAGGCGAGTCCAGATAATGTCGGCGACGGCCTCCGCCTTTTCCACCGCTTTCGGTCCGCTGACGGTCAGTTGCCCCGTCGCTTTGTACCCTCCGTGAAAGGCCATGGAAACCTTGTAGTGTTCCGGCGGCGGCACCCCTTTCGCGCCGGTGACTGAAACTCGGTCCTTGCCCGATTCTGTCAGCGAGAAGGAGGTGAAATCGACGGTGACGTCTGGAGAAAGATATGCCTTGGTATCGCCAAGCTCGTAGAGAATCTGTTCCGTCACGGACGCCCGATTGACAACGCCGCCTGTTCCCGCCTGTTTCGTAATATCAAAACTGCCGTCGCCGGAGACCTCCGCCATAGGATAGCCGATGGCCGGATAATCTTCCACTTCCCACCATCGCGAAAAGTTGCCCCCCGTCGCCTGAGCGCCGCATTCGATGATGTGTCCAGCGACAGTGCCGGAAGCGAGTAGATCAAAATCTGTCTTGCCCCAGCCGAACTCGTGGATCAGCGGCGCCAATGTCAGGGCCGGATCGACCACGCGGCCTGTGAGAACGATATGAGCCCCGCCATCCAGCGCCTCTGCCATGGGGAATGCCGATATATAAGCGTTGGCCACGGTCACATCTTTCAGCCTTTCTCCCAGCGGCTCACCCGTGTCGATGTGCTCGAAGGGGTGGCCCTGTTTTACGAATTCATCGAGCCGCGGCAGAATATCGTCTCCTTCCACAACGCCCACCTTTACGGGACCGACGCCGGACTCCTTCACCACTTCCCTGAGGGCGTTCAGGCACCCCGAGGGGTTGACGCCCGATGCGTTGGCGAGGACGCAAATCTCTTTTTCCGCTAGCTCCGGCAATAACCTCGCCATGAGCGCCACAAAGTCGTGGGCGTACCCCATGTTGCCGTCCCTCATCATCTGCCGCTTGAGGATCGACATGGTCACCTCGGCGAGATAGTCGAGAGTGAGATAATCGATGTCGCCACCTTCCACGAGCTGGATCGGTGCATCGATGGAATCACCCCAGAACCCCTGCCCGTTGGCGATTCGGACACGCTTATTCATGGCGACGGTGGTGGAATCACGGCGACCCCGATGTAACTTGGCGTTTCTCGGTTACGAGGCTCGTATCGGTTACGGTAAAATGCGACTGGCCGCGTGACCGTCTAACGACAAACGAACCGCGCTTAGCTCTCACACCTGCAGGACGCCGAAGACCGGCGCCGGCATTTTTGGCTGCTGCTCACACAGTTTGAGCGAATGGATAAGTACCTTCCGCGTATCTACGGGACTGATGATTGCGTCCGTCCACATCCGGGCGGCGGCATAGCGAGGATCGCTCTGAACCCTGTACCGCTCCTTGATTCTGTCGATCAGCGATTGCCGTTCTTCATCTGTGGCATCACTCTTCCCCGAAAGTTGGATTTCCGCTAACGTTTCCGCCGCTTGATTCCCGCCCATAACAGCCAGACTTGCCGTAGGCCACAAATACATGAACCTCGGCGAATAGGCTCTTCCGCTCATGGCGTAATAACCGGCGCCGTAACTGCCGCCGATTACAACCGTAATTTTCGGCACGACTGAGTTGGATACAGCCTGAACCATCTTTGCGCCATCTTTCAGGATGCCACCCCACTCCGCTTTCTTGCCTACCATAAAGCCGTTCACATCGTGCAGAAAAATGATGGGCGTCCTGTCCTGATTACAGTTCATAATAAAACGGGCCGCCTTATCCGCAGAATCGCTGTAGAGTACGCCCCCCATCTGCATCTCCCCTGCACCGGAGGTGACCATCTCCCTCTGATTGGCCACAATCCCCACAGCGTAACCGCCGATCCTCCCGTTGCCGCAGATCACTGTCTTACCGTATTCCGCTTTGTACGGTTCAAACTCACTCCCGTCAACGATGCGGGCAATAACCTCCTCCATGTTGTAAGCGCCACCATCTTCCGGTACTACGCCGTTCAGGTCTTC
>LUOC01000233.1 GCA_001626655.1 Fidelibacterota bacterium REDSEA-S14_B6
GTGTATAAGAGACAGCAACAGATTAAGTTCAGGCACGGGATCGCCCACGCTCAATCGATCCGATCTGCGGAAGGTGGTGATGGTACGCCGGATCACCTCCTGTCGCTCAGGCGTCGTTCCTGCATCTACCTCCTCCTGATCCTGCCGGTAAATGATATCTTGTTCCATCATACCTTTCGCTGTTGCTGCAAACTTAGCTGAAATTACGGCCCAGCGACCGACGGGCGGAAATTTTCTTGAGGGGGAATACTTTGTGGATAACACGCCTCATGTTAACTTTGCCAGCTCCAAGAGACGAAAAAATGTCAAAAGTGTGTCAAATATGCGGCAAGGGTCCTCAGACGGGCAACAGCGTCAGCCACGCCCACAACAAGAACCGCCGCCGCTGGAACCCCAACCTTCAGCGCGTGAAAGCGAAGATCAACGGCTCGGTGAAAAGGGTCCGTGTCTGTACATCGTGCCTTCGCTCCGGCAAAGTGCTGAAGGCGGTTTAGGCCTCCCTTAAGAGTAATTACACCTCGGCGGGCGCTGAGATGCTCGCTGATGACTTCTTTCTCCAAAGATGTCATCTGTCCTTACCGAGGGATCTAACAGGTTGCCGCAACCTGAGAGGTTCGAAGTTGGGCATCGTCGAACATAGGTGCCATCTGTTTCATTCTTCTGGAAGTCAATTGTCTGATCTCGAAAGTTCGCTTTCTCTTGAGAAAGTAACGTTCTCTTTATAAGTTCAAAGTCGCCCGACTTAGGAGTCATGCATCAGGTTCAAGCTTTATGAGTAAGAAAAAATCACAGCCGTCAATGGCGTCAGTGGATTCAGACGCAATTCTGAAGAACGTTTCCGAAAGCGTGAAAGGTTATGTTTCACTGCTGGAGGAGCAGATTGAACACCTCAGCGATATCGGTCTCGCCCTCTCCAAAGAGAAGGATATGCCCGTGCTCTTGGAGATGATCCTGGAAGAGGCAAAACGGATTACCAACTGCGACGGCCGAACTCTCTACATGATGACCGACGATCAGCGATTGAAGTTCGAAATCGTCCGGACCGATTCACTCAATTTCCACATGGGGGGATCCAGCGGTGAGGCCGCTGACGAACCATCTGGACGAGATCATCGGCGTGATCCAGCTGTTGAACGCTCAGGATCCCGACAGCGGCGAGGTGATCCAATTCTCCGAAGAGGCTCAGAAGCTGGTGGAGTCGCTGTGTTCTCAGGCGGCGGTGGCCATCACCAACAAGCAGCTGATCGAGCAGTTGGAAGAACTGTTTGAGGCGTTCATCAAGCTCATCGCCACGGCCATCGACAAGAAATCGCCCTACACCGGCGGCCACTGCACGAGAGTCCCTGTGCTCACCATGATGCTCGCCGACGCGGTGGAGAAGGCACAGTACGGCCCCTATAAGGACTTTAACATGACGGAGGAGGAGCGGTACGAACTGTACATCGCGGGGTGGCTCCACGACTGCGGGAAGGTCGCCACGCCCACGCATGTCGTAGATAAAGGGACGAAGCTGGAGACGATATTCGACCGGATCGATACCATCAATACGAGGTTTGAGGTGCTGAAACGGGACGCCAAAATCGACTATCTTCAGCAACTGCTCGATCTCAAAACTTCTTCGAACGGAGAGCCGAAAGCGCTGGAGCGTCAGTATCAGGCGAAGCTGAGAGAGATCAGGAAGAATCAGAAGTTCATACAGGCGTGTAACATCGGCGGGGAGTACATGGCGAAGGCGCTCCAGGAAAAGGTGATAGAGATCAGCAAATACCCCTACCGGCAGAATGGAAAAAAACGGCGGTTCCTCACACACGAGGAGGTGCGGAATCTGAACATTCCCAAAGGGACGCTCCTGCCCGAGGAACGGCAGATCATCAATGACCACATTGTAATCACTATCGACATGCTGAATCAGCTGCCTTATCCGAAGCATCTGAAGAACGTTCCCGAATTCGCCGGTGGGCACCACGAGAAGCTAGACGGAACCGGCTATCCTCAGGGATTGACACACGATGAGATGTCGCCTCAGGCGAAGATTATGGCCATCGCCGATGTCTACGAGGCGCTCACCGCCGCCGACCGGCCCTACAAGGACGGCAAGAAACTGTCCCTCGCCATGCGGATCATGGGCTTCATGCGCGACGATTATCACATCGATCCCGACCTCTTCGAAATCTTTGTGAAAGAGGAGGTTTACAGGAAATACGCCGAGGAGCACGTGAAGTCAACCCAGATTGACGACGTACTGCAGGATTCACTGCTTGGATGAAAACGAAAGCGCTATCTCTCCTCGACAGGGAAGGGCTGAAGGAGTACCTCTTCGAGATTCAGGACTACATCGACGCCAACATGGAAGACGGTCAGGACATTGATGATTTTTTGGACAACACTGACATTTTCGAAGAATTCGAAAAGGTACTTCCGGACGAAGAATACCCCGTTTTCGTCATTACGATTCTTAACAAGATTCGCAGCGACTACATCATTAACAGACTGCTCGATGTACTCGAAACCTCTCTCAGCCGGAACGCGGTCGGCCATTCTGCCTGAACGGCGCCGCCAGAAGGCTGAGCTAAAGTCATGATCGGAGAACCTCTAATCTTCGCCGCCATCATCACCGTGGCCCTCATTCTGTTCGTGAAAGAGGTGTTCCCCATTGATGTTACCGCCCTCGCTCTTCTGGCCGTTCTGCTCGTCACAGGGTTTCTGACGCTGGATGAAGCGATCTCCGGTTTCAGCAACAAGGCGGTGTTGACAGTGGGGCTCATGTTCGTCCTCAGCACGGCGCTGGTGAAGACAGGCTTCGTGGAGGTGGTGGCAGACAGACTCAGTGTAATGGGCGGCGGCAAGTGGGCGAGCATCGGCCTTTTCCTGATTACCACGAGCATTGTCTCCGCATTCATTAACAACACCGCCGCGGTGGCGATCTTTATACCGCTCGCCCTGAACCTCAGCGGCCGATTTCAAATCTCACCATCGAAGATTCTAATCCCCCTCTCCTACGCCGGGATTTACGGCGGCACCATGACGCTCATCGGTACGTCCACGAACCTTCTGGTGAGCTCCATGGCGGAAGAGCACGGGATTGTACCGTTTACGATGTTCGAGTTTTTCAGGATGGGGGCTGTCTTTCTCGTGGCGGGGACTCTCTACAACATTTTCGTAGTCCCGAAACTGCTCCCTTCTCGGGCCGGGATTTCATCGCTCACGCGGAGTTATCACATGTCGCCGTACCTCACCGAGCTGAAAGTGGCGGCCGATTCACCCCTTGTGGGGAGGACACTCCTCGATCGACAGGTGAACTTGAAATATGACGTGACCGTCCTCGTAATTCTGCGGGAGAAAGTCCGCTATGAGCAGAACCTCCGGAACTTTGTGCTGAAGGAAGCGGACGTCCTGCTCGTACGGGGAACGCTTGAGAACTTCATGACATTCCGGGATCAGGAGAAACTTCTCCTGTTGACGGACTTGAAGATGGATCAGTCTGAGCTGATGGGCGAAGAGAACACTATCGTGGAAGGGCTCGTGACGCAGAATTCGCAAGTGATCGGGAAAACACTTAAAGACCTCGATTTCCGGAAGTCGTTCAATGCGTTTGTTCTGGCTTTACGGCGGGAGGGGAGGACTCTCCGTGAGAAGATCGCGCGAATCACACTTCAGTTCGGTGACACGCTTCTCATCTTCCTGCCAAAGAACAGGCTCGACTCAATGGTGAACAATCCTGATCTGGCCATTCTTCAGGAGCATGAGGTTGAGCTTCACAAAGTTCGGTTCTGGTGGCTTGCCGTGGCGGTGATCCCGGCCATCATGGTGGCGGCTGCATCTGGGTGGATGGATATTCTGGAGGCGGCCCTCCTCGGTGCGGTGATCCTGCTAATGGTCCGGAGCATCACAATTCAGGAGGCGTACCGCTCGGTGAACTGGTCAGTGATCGTGCTCATCGCCGCTTTTGTTCCGGTGGGAATCGCCATGGAGCGGTCCGGCGCGGCTGCCCTGCTCGGCTCGAGTATCGCCCATGTCGGTTCATTTTTCTCGCCGGAGACCGCCCCGACAGCGGTCCTCTCTCTCTTCTTCCTGATTGCCGTGGGATTGACAGCCGTCATGTCTAACAACACCGCCGCCATCGTCCTGGTCCCGGTGGCGCTTGCCGTCGCGCACGAGCTGGGGGTCGATCCCCGGGGTTTCCTCTTTGCGGTCTGTTTCGGTGCCTCGACATCCTTCATGACCCCCATGGGTTACCAGACCAACCTCATGGTCTACGGTCCGGGGCGGTACCGCTTCGGTGATTTTCTCAGGGCCGGTGCGCCCCTCAACATAGTTTTCTGGTTTCTCGCCACGCTCCTCATTCCCGTCTTTTGGCCGTTCTGAAGATTCGTTAACTTCAAGGGCTCGAGACGAAGCATTGACCAAACTTTCACCGTCCATACTTTCGGCAGATTTCTCCAACCTTTCGCTGGCATTGAATCAGTGCAAGGAAGGGGGCGCCTCTATGATCCACGTGGATGTGATGGACGGGCACTTCGTCCCCAATATTACCATGGGACCGGTGGTGGTGGAGGGGGTCCGACGAGCCACGGATCTGCCACTTGATGTCCACCTCATGATTGAAAATCCAGATCGCTACATCACCGATTTTGCAAGAGCAGGGGCTGATATGATTACTGTTCACATTGAGACGTGCCCCGACGTAAAATCCGTGTTTCATCAGATTCGGGACGAAGGGGCGAAACCGGGCATTACGCTTCGGCCCAGCACTCTGCTTGAGGCCATCGAGGACTTCTTCGAGGATGTCGACCTGGTATTGGTGATGACCGTTGAGCCCGGATTCAGCGGGCAGTCGTTCATCTCCGAAATGATGGAAAGAATCACCGCTGTCAGGGAGCTTGTGGATGGACTGGGAGATGGCCGCCCGGAGATTTCCGCGGACGGCGACGTGAAAC
>LUOC01000234.1 GCA_001626655.1 Fidelibacterota bacterium REDSEA-S14_B6
GGATGGGCTTGTCCACATCCACGACATACTGCGGGCAGGGGTGATGTGAAGAGGACAGTTTCAACAATTCTTGCGGCCGTTCTTGTCGGCTGCGGCGGGGTGGAAGATCGAGCGTCCCTCGGGAGCAGGAGCGACTATGCAGATCAGGAGAGCTGGAATCCTGTCATCATTCTCACTCGGGAGGCGAAGAAACGGGCTGTAGTGAGGGCCAGCCACCTTGCGAAGTACGCCGAGAAGAAGGAAATTGTGCTGGATGGCAGCGTGGACGCCGATTTCTTTTCCACCGATGAGGAGCACATGTCCAACCTGAAGTCAGAGCGAGCCTTTGTCTACGAAAACAGCGACAACCTTCTGGCCATCGGGAATGTTGTGGTGGTGTCGGACAGCGGCGTAACTCTGTTTACCGATTCGCTCTACTGGAACAACAGTGAAGAGCGGATCACTTCGAACGATACCGTTATGCTGACGACTGAAGTGAACGATACACTATACGGCGTCGGTTTTGAATCTGACGTTGACCTGACGCACTGGAAGATCCTCCAGCCGTGGGGTGTGACGGCGAGGGAGAAATGAGCGGTTCAGTCAACGGCGTATGGCTGAGAGCCGAAAACCTTGTGAAGGATTACGGCAAACGGACGGTTGTGAGGGACGTCTGCCTCGAACTGAGGAAGGGAGAGATTGTCGGTCTTCTCGGTCCCAACGGTGCGGGAAAGACCACCTCTTTCTACATGATCACCGGCATGATTAAACCGACCGGCGGAGCTGTCTATCTCGGCGATGAAGAGATTACAGACCTCCCCATGTACAAGCGGTCGCGGCGGGGGATCGGATACCTCTCTCAGGAGCCGTCGATCTTCACCAAACTTTCCGTTGAGGACAATATTCGTCTTGTTCTGGAAATGTCTGATCTTTCCAAAGATGAGAGTGAGGAGCGGCTTGAGCAGCTTCTCGGTGATCTTTCCATCACACAAATTCGGAAAAACAGGGGATATGAGCTTTCGGGAGGTGAACGCCGCCGCACGGAAATCTGTCGCGCCCTCGTTCTGAAGCCCGATTTTATTCTGCTCGATGAGCCGTTCGCCGGCATTGATCCCATCGCGGTGGAAGACATACAGGAGATCGTCCGGAGCCTGCGGGAGCGGGGAATCGGCGTCCTCATCACCGATCATAACGTCCGTGAGACGCTCTCCATCACCGATAGGGCCTACCTTCTGTATGATGGAAAAATCCTGAAATCTGGAACGGCGGAAGACCTCGCCGGCGACGATGAAACAAGAAGACTGTACCTCGGCTCGAGGTTCACACTCGACTGATGGCGAAGCTTGCCCAAACCCTCGAGCAACGCCAGAAGCTGTCACCGCAGCAGATTCTTCAGACGGTGCTCCTTCAGATGGGACGAGATCCTCAATTCTGACGATGAAGATGAACGAGTCAGAGGGCCTCTACAAAAATCGAGTGAAATGCCCGACGCGCCCATCCGGGCTGTCCGTTCGCCCGTGGAGAGGCTTCTGGATCAGGTGGCGCTCCTCGATCTGTCGCGTGAGGAGAGAGCAATTGGGGAGGCGATCGTCTGGAATATCGATGAGCAGGGGTACCTCTCCATTGATCTGGAGCTCCTTGCCGACAGGCTGGATGCCGATGTTGCGGACGTTGAAAGGATGCTCAAGATTGTTCAGCGCCTCGATCCTGTCGGCATCGGCGCCCGTGATCTGCAGGAGTGCCTTTCAGTGCAGTTGGAGGTGAGTGGAGAACACGACCTCGCAAGAAAGATTGTGGACGACTATTTCGACGATTTCGCCAACCGCCGATTTGAGCGGCTCGAGGAGAAGCTTGGCTGTTCAAAGGAAGAGCTGCACGGTGCGTTTGAAGACATCTCTCATCTGAACCCAAAGCCGGGCGAGGGCGCCCCCACATCGGCAGCGGACTATATTATTCCGGACATATCGGTGGATGAAGTGGACGGCAAGCTGCTCGTGGCGGTGAACGATGGCGACCTCCCCGATATCCGCTTGTCGCCGGTGTACAAGAACATTCTCAAGTCGCCGAACGGGAACAATAGTGAGGTGAAGAAGTTTCTTCGGGAGAAAGTGGAGCGGGCGAAGTGGTTTGTGCAGGCTCTCCAGCAGCGGCAGATTACTATGACGAAAGTGATGGAAGCGATCATGAAGCGGCAGAACCTCTTCTTCAGCGGCGACACATCAAAGCTCCGTCCGATGATCCTGAAAGATATCGCCGAAGAAATTGATATGGACATCTCCACCGTCAGCCGCGTTACGCGGGGGAAATATGTTCAGACGCCGTGGGGCGTGTTCGAGCTGAAGCACTTCTTTTCCGAGGGGATGATGACGGACAGCGGCGAAGAGGTGTCGACAAAGCTGGTGAAGAATCTGCTTAAGAAAATTGTCGACAGTGAAGACAAGGAGCACCCCATCTCCGATGACGGTCTTGCTGAACTCCTGAAGGAGAACGGCTACACGGTGGCGAGAAGGACTGTGGCGAAATATCGGGGACAGATGAAAATTCCGGTCGCCCGTTTGAGACGGGCAATATAGGAAGCAAGAGTAAAGGAGATAATCAGATGGCAAGAAAGATAATGGTGGGTGATCAGGAGATTAAGATCCCCACATTCAACATTGGCGGAATGGCGCTCGCGCTGCTGTTCCTCGGCGCGTGGTTCGCCATGAGCGCCTTCTATGTGGTCGGACCGGACGAAGAGGGCGTTGTGCGCCGGTTCGGCAAATGGGTGAGGACGGAATCGAGCGGTCTCAATTTCAAGTTTCCCTATCCCATCGAAAAGGTGGACCTGCCGAAAGTGACGCAGGTGAAAGAGATATCAGTGGGGAAAATCCTGAAAGAGGCGAAGATGCTGACAGGCGACGAGAATATCCTTCTCGTGGAGGTGCGAGTGCAATATAAGATCAAGGATGCAGCTCACTACCTGTTCAACGTAGCGAACGTGGAAGAGACGATCAAGGACGCCACTGAGTCGGCACTCCGGCAGACCATCGGCTCCCACCCCATCGACAACCCTCTCACGGAGAAGAAAGCTGAGATCATGGACGAAATCCAGATTCTTCTTCAGGAGATGCTGGACGACTACAAGTGCGGCATTGACGTGAGGCAGGTTCAGCTTCAGGACGTGAACCCTCCGCAGGAAGTCGATTTTGCTTTCAAGGACGTCCAGAGCGCGAGGGAGCAGAAAGAGCAGCTGATCAACAAGGCGCTGGGATATCAGAACGACATCATCCCGAAGGCGCGGGGCGAAGCGGAGCAGATGCTCCGGGAAGCGGAAGCGTACCGGGAAGAACGGACGAAGAGAGCCGAAGGGGACGCCTCCCGGTTTCTCTCGGTGCTGACTGAATACCGCAAAGCGAAAGACGTGACTGAAAAACGTCTCTATCTCGAAACTATGGAACAGATTCTCCCGGATATCGAAAAGGTAATTCTCGATGAAGAGGCGGGAAATCTTCTGAACGTATTGCCTCTCGGTAACCTCGAAGGGGCCAAGAAAATGGGGGTGCAGAAATGAAGAGCACAAGTGTAATAGTACTGATCGCAGCGGTGTTGGGGATCTACCTCTCCGCCTACACCATCGACGAAAAAGAACAGGCCATCGTGCTGGAGTTCGGCCGTCCCGTGGGGGAGGCCGTCACGGACGCTGGACTGCATTTCAAGCTCCCGTGGCGTCAGCTCGTCAAGCTGGAGAAGCGAATCCTGGAGTACGATGTGGAACCGAAGGCGATTCTCTCCCTTGATAAGAAACGGTTGGAAGTGGACAACTACGGCCGGTGGCGCATTTCAGACCCTCTCACTTTTTACAAGGCTGTGAGGACTATCAACGGCGGTCTCAGCCGGATCGACCCCATTGTCTATTCGGAGCTGAGGGTGGAGCTCGGCAAGCACAATCTGACGGAGATCGTGGACAAGCGCCGGGATAAGATTATGGAAATCGTCACCCTGAAAGCGCGTGAAAAGTTGGAGGAGTACGGTATTGACATCATCGACGTCCGAATCAAGCGTGCCGATTTGTCTCAGGAAAACGAGCGGGCGGTGTTCGATCGGATGATCGCTGAGCGGGAGAGACAGGCGAAACAGTACCGCTCCGAGGGTGAGGAAGAGGCGCTGAAGATCCGTGCCGAGACCGATAAGGAGAAAACGATCATTCTCGCCGAGGCGTACAGACAGTCGCAAGAGATTCGGGGCGAGGGGGACGCCAAGGCGGTGGAGATTTACGCCGATGCGTTCAAGTCTGATCCCGGTTTCTACGAGTTCACTCGAACGCTGGAAACTTACCAGAAGGTGATTGACGGCAAGACCACATTGATCCTCTCCACAGATTCGCAACTGCTGAACCTTATGAAAGGGAACAAGTGAAAGTTCGGGCGACCACAATCCTCGGCGTGCGCTTGAAAAACGGCGCCGCCATGGGAGGCGACGGACAGGTTACTTTCGGCGACATGGCGCTGAAGCAGAAAGCGGTGAAGGTGAGAAAGTTCGAAGGAGGGAAGGGGGTCATCCTCGGCGGTTTTGCCGGCGCTGCGGCCGATGCGCTGACCCTTTTCGGCAAGTTCGAGGAGAAGCTGGAGGAGTATAACTGGCAACTTCAGCGGGCGGTGGTGGAACTGGCGAAGGAGTGGCGGACGGATAAGTACCTGCGGAACCTCGACGCCCTCCTCGGCCTCATGGACAAGAAGCACAGCTACCTCGTCTCCGGGGACGGGAACGTGATCGAGCCTGACGGTGCCGTCCTTGCCATCGGCTCCGGCGCGGGCTATGCCCAGTCAGCGGCGGAAGCGCTGTTGAGCTGCAAGATTACTTCGCCGAAGGAGATTGTGAAGCGGAGCCTCGGCATCGCAGCAGACATCTGCATCTACACCAACCACAACATTACGGTGATGGAACTGTGAGCATGGAAAACCTGACGCCGAAAGAGATTGTGTCTGAACTGGACCGGTACATTGTCGGGCAGGAGAGCGTATCCTGATCGGTTCCACCGGTGTCGGCAAAACGGAGATCGCCCGGCGGCTTGCCAACCTCGCCAATGCCCCGTTCATCAAAGTTGAGGCGTCGAAATTTACCGAGGTCGGTTATGTGGGGAGGGACGTGGAGTCGATTATTCGTGATTTGATGGATATTTCCATCTCCACCATACAGCTGGAGATGGAGGAGAGAGTGTCCGAGGAGGCCGAAGTGCTCGCCAATGAGCGACTGCTGGACATCCTTTTCCCCACCAACGGTGCGCCGAAAGAGGGG
>LUOC01000024.1 GCA_001626655.1 Fidelibacterota bacterium REDSEA-S14_B6
GGTCTACTCCTTCAACCAAGGTTCTTTCCTCTTACGCCAGCTGGGCTCTCAAATCAGGTTGGCCTTCCAAACAGGCTATTTTTATAACCCAGAACAAGATTTCAATACTATGTATACAATACTCCCCATCGCCTTAACGGTTATATTCACCCTGTTCCTATGGGTAGGTGGAAATGTATCCAGTAGGATAGGGATAACGGTATCGCCCAATTCCTATGTAAATGAGCAAGTGGAATATCAAGTGATTCTCTTGATTATTACAGGATTTTCTCTGTTGATGACCTATTTGCTGAATAAGCCCAGTTTTGAAGAGCACTTCTCGTTTGGGAAGATTTCAAATCCCAGCAACGAACTGAAGCTCTTTGGCATTAAGCAGGGCGATTCATGGTTGAAGACGGGGCTTTCTCTTTGTTTGGTAATCACAGGTGTTACGGCATTTTTTATGTACATCCAGCTTAAAAAGTTTAATGTGGATTGGTCGATCTTGCAGGGCGGAATAATATGGATCTTGCTCATGTCGATTACGAATTCCTTTGGTGAGGAAATGATTTTTAGAATGGGGCTTGTGTCTCCGTTAAAAGGCTTATTGGCTCCCGGTACGATCTATTTAATCTCAGGCCTATTGTTTGGGTTGGCTCATGCAAAAGGAATGCCCAGCGGGGTGATAGGGATGTCATTAGCTGGTTTGCTGGGCTATGTCTTGGCTAAATCTGTTTATGAAACACAAGGATTCTTTTGGGCCTGGACAATTCACTTTTTACAGGACGTAGTGATCATAGGTTCACTTTACATGATGAACGCAGGTAAGAGTGCATAGGGGTAAATCGAAACCCTTTTTTATTTTACTCTCTTCATCAAAATCTACCCATCCTCCCACGCCTGAAGAATCGACTCGTCAGTGTTCGTCATGGTGTTGAGCGGCGAGGAGAGGAGACCTAAGGGGCGTAGCCGGGAGGATACAGGGAAGAATTCGCAGATTGGAGGTCCGTGAACCGTTCCTTCTCCCCCTGTGGGAGAAGGCAGGGATGAGGGGAAGTAAGGGATCTTTACCTAGGGCAAGATCAAACGTCAGACAGGGATCGAGATCATTCAGATCTTTCATGAATATGGCGGTAGTGACTCCGGTGCAATATCGATTGACTTTCGAAGGCCACTAATCGTGAGCGGCGAAAATCAAGTATTGTTAACTTCTCCTCGTAAATCGGAGCGTGGCGTCCCGATGTAATCGGGAGTAGCGCACTGCAGATAATAATCCTTAACTTCCCTTACTGTATCGGAGCGTGGCGCAGTCCGGTAGCGCACTGCAATGGGGTTGCAGGGGTCGCGAGTTCAAATCTCGCCGCTCCGACAGGATCAAGAGTGAAGAAGTGACTGAACAGTTGATTGGTGATGAAGTGTGATTCACAAGTCTAAGATATCTCTCGTTTTCCTGGCGGCTGTCTCGTTCCTGTTCGCTCAGCGAATCGACGTCCCCATCACCCAGTTTCAGCTCGATAACGGTCTCAACGTTATTCTTCATGAAGATCACTCGTTGCCGACTGTGAGCGTCAATGTGTGGTATCACGTTGGCTCCGGGAGTGAGAAGCCGGGAAGAACGGGCTTTGCCCATCTTTTTGAGCACATCCTTTTCGAAGGATCCAAGCACGTTCCCGAGGGGAAGTTTGACCGGTGGCTGGAGGAGGCTGGAGCGAATAATAACGGCTCCACGACCGAGGACAGAACAAATTACTACGAAGACCTTCCTTCAAACGCTTTGGAGCTCGCCCTCTTCC
Organism: Fidelibacterota bacterium REDSEA-S14_B6; assembly: GCA_001626655.1. GTDB lineage: Bacteria > Fidelibacterota > Marinisomatia > Marinisomatales > S15-B10 > S15-B10. Next base: position 1,773 of record LUOC01000024.1, read on the forward strand.
TCGAGTCCGATCGGATGGGGTACCTCCTTGATGTGGTCACTCCGGAGCACGTTGATGGTCAGCGTGATGTGGTGAAGAATGAGAGACGCCAGCGGATCGAGAATCAGCCCTACGGCAGGATCAGGATCGCACTTCCCGAACTTCTGTACCCATCCGATCACCCCTACAGCTGGTCGGTCATTGGCTCCATGGAAGATCTCTCCGCCGCCACAGATGAAGATGTGAAGGAGTTTTTCCGGGACTTCTACGGCCCGAACAATGCAAGCCTGGTGATCGCAGGAGATATAGAAACTGGCAAGGCAAGAGAGCTGATTGAGCATTGGTTCAGCGATGTTCCACGAGGACGCGAGCCGCCTGTCGCTTCCCCGCCCGAATCCTCTCTGAAGGCGGAGAAGCGTGTCTTTTTTCAAGACCGTGTACAGCTCCCCATGATTCACATGGTGTGGCACTCGCCTGCCTTCTATGCCGATGGTGATGCAGAGCTGGATATGCTTTCTTCTGTTCTCTCTGATGGCAAGAATTCTCGCCTCTACCGACGTCTTGTTTACGAAATGGAGGCTGCGCAAGCGGTGGCGGCGTACCAATCCTCGAAAAAGTTCTCATCCTCGTTCAACATCCTTGCGCTGGCGAAACCGGGACACACATTGGATGAGCTTGAGGAAGTAATCATTGAGGAAGTGGAAAAAGTCAAAGAAGAAGGCACTGCGGAGCGTGAACTTCAGCGGGCTAAGAACCAGTACGAAGCTTCCTTTTTCCGCAGCTTGGAGTTGGTGGGCGGTTTCAGCGGCAAGGCCGACAGACTCAATTCCTACTATTATCACACGGGCAAGGCCAATTATTTCAATGAGGACCTCGATAGGTACCGAGCTGTCTCTCTCTCAGATGTGAAAGAGGCGGCGAACCGCTATCTTCCGTGGGATCGAAGGGTGGTCGTAAGTATCGTTCCGGAAGGTGCGCCGGAAAGTGCGGCGAAGAATTCTTCGGAGATTCATCCCAAATGATCTGCTCCTTCAAGATCGCGACAATGAAGAAATCCGTTCTCCTTACACTCGTCGTTCTGTTAGGCTGCCAGCCTCCTGCGCCGGAGGCACCCGCCGCTTCGTCAGCGCCTGCGGATGTTCCCGACAGGAGCGGTCCTCCCAAACTCGGCGAGCCGCGGAAGCTCGTTCTTCCCGAGATTCAAACATCTGCAATCTCCAACGGAATCCCCGTCTATCTCATGGAGAAGCACAACGTTCCCATCGTGCAGATCATTCTTCAGGTGAACGCGGGAAACTTGCACGATCCAGATTACAGGGCGGGGCTCGCCGGATTTACGGCATCCATGCTGGATGAGGGGGCTGGCGGAAGGGACGCCCTTGAACTGGCGGACGCCGTCGATTTTCTCGGAGCAAATCTCGGTACCGGCTCGGGACGTTACACGACGACCGTATCTCTGAATGTTCCCGTGGCGAAACTGGGTGACGCCATGCCGCTCATGGCCGACGTTTCACTCAGGCCATCCTTCCCCGAGGAAGAGCTCAACAGGCTGAAGGCCCGGAGTCTCACCTCTCTGCTTCAGGAGAGGGACAGTCCCAACGCTATCGCCCGTGCAACATACAGCAAGGTAATTTAC
>LUOC01000025.1 GCA_001626655.1 Fidelibacterota bacterium REDSEA-S14_B6
AAAGCTTTACAGTTTTGATTTGGCAGGACGGGTTCGCTCCAATGATGACATGGTTTCCATCATGATTGACTCGAGCTCTTTTCAGGATTTCCAGACGGGGACTGAAGTTACCTTGTCTGCCGGAGAAGCAAGGGTGGGAGCGGCTGTGATAGAAGCCACCGGCATAACAGGAACCATCAACGGATACAGTGTGGCACTGACAGGCGATGCTTCACTCAATGAAGAAAAAAGTGTTTCTCTGGATATTGAAGTCAGTGATGTTCCGTTGGAGAATTTCGCATCGCTCCGCCTGGCTGAGATCTTGAGCGCCGAGACCCTAAACGTTGTCGTTGATCTCGAATCCGATGAAACGAAAGCCCATATTGAGGCCCGGCTAAATGATGCCGAAGATTCCAAACTCCTCGCCGATTTTGAATCCCGATTGGAGTTTGATGGTAACACTGTTCGATTGTCCGAGTCAGAGGTGGATATCAAGGATGCCCGTTTTATCGGGAGCGGCCGCTTCGAAGACGCATCCGAACTTTCGCTGGATCTCTACGTCTCCACCCTCGATCTCGAAAAGTTTGGCCTTTCGGCAAGATCCACAAACATTCAAGGGACGATGGCGGTGAATGTTGGCGTCGATCAAGAGCGGGCAATAACCGGAGTGTCCACACATGTAGCGCTACAGAATGACAATTACGCCAGCCCGGAGTTTGTCGGCGTTTCCGGCCGCATCGACTATGGCGAGGGAATTGTTTCGGTCCCCGATTCACTCACCATCAACTTCGGACTCGGAACCATTCAAGCCCACGGCGAGATCGATCTGGATCGTAAGAAGACGGATCTTGTGATGGTGCTTCAGGAGACTGACCTGCCTGTAGTTGCCTCCTTTGCCGGAATTGAAGGGAGTCCGGAGGGGCTTGCTTACGGGACAGTCCATCTGTCGGGATTTTTGGATGACCCCTCTCTGAAGGGGAATGTCACCATCAACAAGGGCTCATACGGAAAAGTGGCGGTGTCGTCATTGAAGTCGAATTTCATGATTAACTCTATTCTCAAGACTCGTCACGGTTCACTGACCGCTTCAGCGGAGAACACAATCCTGGGCGACCTCAATGTGGACGGCGGCTCCCTCAATCTCTACTTTATGGGCGACACCGTTCTTATCGCCAATGCGAATGTCACCTCCGGAGATGAGTACCTCCGCCTCTCTGGCAAGATTGTCGACTTTGAGTCTCTCCAGATCGATCAAGTCCAGTCGTCGTTGAAAGAACAGTTCGTCTCAAGTCTCGCACCGTTCGCCGTCAATATCGACCAAAAGACCATGCAGATCGGGCCGGCGCAGTTCAGGGTCAACGACGGTTCCCTCGACACACAACTGGAATTTGCCGATGGACTCCTGAAGAACGGTGAATTCAGAATGGTCAATATTGACCTGGAAGGTGTTGGGAACCTCTTCGGCAGATCGCTGCCGCTGACGGGAACCGCCTTTGCCGATTTTTCAGCAAAGACTGAGGAAGAGAAACTTCTTCTGGACGGCTCCTTTCAGGTTCGAAAAGGAATTTGGGAAGGGATGGAGTTTGACGATCTGCTTTTCACCGCCGCCGTGGACGGAGAGCATGTGACGATCAAAGAGATGCAGCTGAGGAGGGGCCAGGACCTCGCCCTCGATCTGTCCGGTTTCTATACTGCGCAGATGGAAGCGGACAAATTTCTTTCAGCAAAGCCCGAAGGCAGTCTCAGTTTCACCGGTCTTTTTGATGACTTCGACCTTGTCCTTCTCTCACCGTACCTGCCCGAATGGTGGCATCTCAAGGGAGCCGCTACAGGAAGTTTCGCCATGAGCGGGACATCTGAGTCTTCGGAGATCAGTTTCGCTCTGGCCATCGATGATCCAAGGTTTTCACTTATCGAAGCAGAGCAGATCAAGGCGACGGGCCGGTATGCTGACCATCGGCTCTATTTCGAAAATCTGATTGGTCTCACCCACAACGGCGAATACACCGGCGAGGGGTATCTCCCCGTTGACTTTGATATGGTGGCGCACGATGAGGATAGGTGGATTGCAACCGATCCCATCGCCATGAACTTCAAGTCGAGGACCTCTTCCATGGATTTCCTCTCACCATACTTTACCGACCTGGACTCCGTGAAGGGGGCGATCGAGATCGATCTCAGCATTGCGGGGACGCCGGAGCGGCCTGTGAGAAACGGAAATATTACGATCTCCGATGGAGAACTCTATTACACTTGGCTCGATCAGCCCGTGACTGATCTGAACGGCCGTGCGTTCCTGAAGGACAATATGCTGATCGTGGACCGACTCACGGCTGTGTCTCACATCCCCGATGACACGAACTGGGGGCAGGACCTCCGGGCGAACCTCGCCAGAGTTTCTGGCGGTAAACTGTTCGGAGAGAAGAAGGAGAAGAAAAAGGAAAATCTCCGCATTACGGGCACGATGGATATGAACAGTTTCTTCAATCCGAATCTCGCTTTCCTTGTCGATGGGGAAGATCGCCGGTGATATAGCGCCTGAAGAGGCAGTACTGCGAATGGAATTCACCGGCGGGGAAGACTACAGTGAAGTCCCCACCGAGGACGGCACTGTATTCAATTACAGGCTGAACTTTCCCATCAGCGATAAGCTGTTCGTCCGAAACAGCCAGATCGATGCCGAGGTTTCGGGGAATATGTCGATCCAGAAATATGGGAACGAACCTTATCGCTATGCGGGAGAACTCGACGTGGTGTCCGGAAAGTTCTACTACTTTTCGGATGTCTTCAATATCGAGGAGGGGAATCTCGCGTTCGATCCAACGGAATTGAATCCCCGTCTGAATATCCGCGCCACCACTCAGATTTCCGGCGAACAGATCTACGTGACTCTGACGGGCGAACTGGATGATCCTGTTCTGGTTCTCGAACATAGCGACAATTTCTTTAGTCAGGAAGATCTGCTCCAGTTGCTGACTCTTCAAAAGCGATTCGATGGCGGCGCTCCGGACAACATTGGCCGTCAGTCGGCGTTCCTGTTTGGGAAATTTCTGGAGAATGAACTGGAGAAAAGTCTCGCCAGATCAACCCCCCTCTTTGATGAGTTCGAGATCGAGGGCTCTGCCGCACTCATCGACCCGACGGAAGATCAGGATGTTGCGGTGAAAGTCGGTACGCGCCTTACGTCAAATCTGTCCCTCAGTTATAAGCGAAGTTTTTCCCTGATCAAGCCGAATGAAGTGGGCGTTGAATACCGCCTAAACCGCAATGTGTCGCTCGTTGTCACCTACGATGATGACGGTCAAGTCCATCTGAAATACCGGCGCAAGTACCGGTTCTAGTTTGATCCACAGACGCAGTGTGCCCGCGGCGGTGCTGGCATTCGCCGCCCTGATACAGGTATCTCTCAATGGGCAGATAACCACCACGAGATATACCGTCGGCGCGATCACCTTCAAAGGAAACAGTTCCGTCTCCTCCAGAGATTTGAAAGGCGTCGCGAAACTCAAGGAACCGCGGCTGTGGAACACCACAGAGTTCAACCGCAGGTCTCTAAAACTTGACGCCTTCAATGTGCGGAATTTCTATCAGACGAAGGGGTTCCTCTCGGTTGTTGTGGAGGAGTCTTTTGAAATCCAGAGAGACAACAGCGTCGACATTGTTTTCAAGATTGAGGAGGGGCCGAGATCAATTCTTCGTTCGGTGACGGTGGAAGGGAGCAGGTTGATTAACGACAGGCGCATTCTTCGTCTCTTGGGACTGCGGATCGGGAGACCTCTCAACCTTACGGCCCTTGGACACAATTACGCGCTTCTGGAATATGAATATCACAAACTCGGCAAGCTGCTGTTCAGTTTGGAGCACAGTTACCGGCCCGGTGAAGATATCGATCTGACACTGCTCATCAATGAAGGCCGTGATGTCTACATCGATTCGGTGATCGTTATCGGATTGGAGACCGTTGACACCCTGTTCGTTCTCAGGGAGCTGGAGTTTAAGTCCGGTGACCGATACAACTCCGAACACGTCCTGCTGTCGGAGAGACAACTGTTCGAGACATCCCTGTTTTCCCTTGTCAATATCGCCCCGAGCAAGAGTTCGCGAAGTGGTGACTGGGTGGACATCACCGTAGAAGTGAAAGAAATGGGGAAACGTGATCTGCTGATTGAGCCCGGTTTCGCACACATTCCGTCCAGTAGTTCAGGTGGTGAACCGGTATCGGGAATTGAAGGGGCTGTGAGACTGGTGGATCGAAATCTGTATAACACCGGTCTTCGGCTTGGGTTGAGGAGCACCATCGATCTGCCGATCGACGCTATTGTGAATAGAGGGTCCGTCCCTGTCATATTTCGTTCAGACCTCTCCTTCACCAACAACTGGATAATGAGCTTAAGGGCACCGAACACCGTGAGATTCTTTGTTGACCGTGCTCCGGAACTTTTGAGAGTCGATGAGCCGATTCTGCGGTATGGTGTGGAATGGACAGGACTCAAGCGGTATTCGGAAGAGTCAATCCTGAGGGGTGGTCTGCGGTGGACACGGATCATCTCAGACAGGATGACTGTTGAGGAACAGCAGCAGGAACAGCAGCGAAGCATCTCTCTGCGATTCCGCCACCGTGAACTGGACAATCTCATCACACCGAGCGACGGGTGGTCACTGACACTCGATTCAGAAGTCGTCGGCTGGATGCTGGGCGGCACCCACGATTACTTCAAGCTCGAGTTCGATTACCGCCGCTTTATGCCTTTGCCGAGGGGACGGGTACTTGCGTTTCGATCCAAGATTGGCCGAATGGATAGGCTGAACGACACCTCGCCTTACATTCCCTCATATGACCTTTTCTATCTCGGCGGAAGTACGAGCCTGAGGGGATGGCCTGCACAGCGGTATCTCACAATCGAACAGGACGGCGTTGAGCGTCCGGTGGGCGGTTTGATCAAGGTGCTCTTCAGCAGTGAAGTGAGGATCCCCCTCACGGAACTTTTCGGGATCGATCTCTTTGTCGATGGCGGTATTCTTGCGGTTTCACTCAGCGAGCTGGCGGAACAGTTCGACGAATGGAAATCTGGCGAAGGGTGGAACTATGGCGCCGAACTGACCATCAGTACACCGTTGGGGCCTATCAGGTTCTATTATGCCATCCCCTTCAATCGCCCTGAAGGGGCGCTCGTAAATCTCGGTGTCCCCTACGCCTTCTAGGCAAGGAACTTTTCCTACCCTTTTACGTAACGTTGAATAATCTTCAGTGAAATCGGTTTGTGGAGCTGAAACCGTAAAGCTAAATTCCGGCTCTTTTTCTGAATTAAGGATTGCCACAAAATGAAGCAAAAAAAGATATTCATCTGTCTGACGATAGCGCTCCTCTTCGCAGCCTGTGAAAAGGAGTCGCCGAACGACCTTCTCTCAGAAGCGAAAACGCTCATTACCGAGCAGAAATACTCAGAAGCGCTGGAGAAACTCCGCCTCCTGTTGGATAAGTATCCAAACGCCGCGGAAGCCGCCGAGTCCCGGTATATGATTGGGGACACCCATATCGCCACCAACAAGAATTTCGAGGCGGCGCTCGAGGAGTACGCCAAAGTTGTTGAAGATTATCCCGATTCTCGTTTTGCTATCAACGCGCAGTTCATGATCGGTTATGTTTTCGCCAACTTTATGCGAGATTACGAATCGGCGAGGGTCGAGTACGAGCGGTTCCTTGAGTTGTTCGAGTCTGAAGCGGACAGTGGGATCGTTCAATCGGTGAAGTTCGAGCTTAAGAATCTCGGCAAGGACTTGAACGAGATTCCGCAGCTCAAGCACATTTCCTCTTAGCTCTCCTCCATAATACAGTGACTGATTTCAGCTTGACCGAACTTAACGAAAAGATCGCCAAGGAGTCGGCGTTTGTAAGAC
>LUOC01000026.1 GCA_001626655.1 Fidelibacterota bacterium REDSEA-S14_B6
TCGAACCAGCGACACATGGATTTTCAGTCCACTGCTCTACCGACTGAGCTACCGAGCCATTTTCAAACCATTCTTGTCTCCTAATCTCTCGGTAGCGAGGGAGGAGACTGCCTGCCCCGCACCGACGACGGAGTCGCGGTCGGGGAGCTACCGGGCCTGAAAGGTCGGCGCGAAATTACCGCCCCCCGCCTTCGCAAAGCAACCGCAAAACAGAGCCAAACAGCTTGCATCGACCTGAGGGGCGGTCTATGTTCACCGACATGAAATGGAACAATGAAGATTGTCATCGCCACACGGAACAGCCATAAGGCAGCCGAACTGAAGCGCCTCCTTGCGCCGTTGGGTGAGGAGGTCGTCTCGCTGGACGAGCTTGACCCTCGAGGGGAAATCCCAGAGGTGGAGGAGACGGGGGAGACGCTGGAGGAGAACGCTTTTCTGAAGGCGCGGGCTATTGCGAAAACGACAGGGCTTGCCGCCCTCTCCGACGATACCGGTCTCGAGGTGGAGGCCCTCGACGGGGCGCCGGGTGTCTATTCGGCGCGATATGCGGGCGAGAACTGCAGTTATGAAGATAACGTCAATAAGCTCCTTCGTGAGCTCAGTTCCGTCCCGCCGCACCGTCGAGAAGCAAGCTTCAAAACAGTGGCGGCGTTTGTCGACGGAGACGTGGAACTCTCCGCCGAGGGGGCCGTAGAAGGGTCAATCACCGAAAAACCGGAAGGGTTTGGTGGTTTCGGGTATGATCCCGTATTTTCCGTGGAAGATATGAAAAAGACTTATGCACAACTCTCTGACGAGGAGAAGAACAGGATCAGTCATCGAGGTAAGGCTGTCCGGAGTCTTGTGGAGAAACTCCGGCAAAAATCTATAATCGCGGAAACACTCCCCACTATCCAGGAGACCCCCCTATAGCCACAGTGCTACCTGCTTAACTCCTGAACAACAGTGATGTCGTTGTTTCAGGGGTGGAACGATACGTATCGGAGACGAAATGAATCGACTTCTCCGGCCCTTCGCCGGAAAAGCAGGAATAGTCTGTCTGACCCTGAGCGTGAGCGGCTTCGGCCTCAACGCCCAGCAGGAAGACTCCCTCTATTTCGAACGGCCTGTCACGCCGGTGGTCCGATCGTTCTGGATGGTGAACGGCTTCGATTACCTCCCCCACCATTCTGTTTTCTCCATGGACTCCGTCACCACCCTCCGGGGACTCCTGAAGGTGAAATTCGATCAGATGGACCGATGGACCGAGTTTGACGAAACCGGCGAGACGATCTTTTTCTACGAGAGCGGTTATGACAGACTTTTCCGACTCCCGTTTCAGGCGCCGCTGACGTGGTATGTGGAGAGGCGCATCCAGAGAAACAGGGTGAGAAACTTCATGATGCAGCGGCCCGCCCCCGGGGAAGCGGTGGGACCTCTCGCCGGCAGGGAGGGGGTTGAACTGGTGGCGGTGGACACGCGCCTCGGAAGGGCGTCGCTGACGGTGAACGGGAACGTCAACCTAACAGGGAAACTGGTGTTTCAGGATCAGGAACTGACACGGTCGAACTTTAGAGAATCCCAGACCACCCACTTCGAGTTTGACGAAACTCAGCAGATTGTGGTGCAGGGAAAGGTGGGGGATCGCGTCAACGTTGACCTCAACTACAATAGTGAACGGGACTTTGACTGGGAGAACAACATACGCATCAACTACACCGGCACCGAGGACGAGATTGTCCAGAAGATTGAAGCGGGGAACATCTCTCTCTCGCTCCCCTCCACGCAGTTCGTCACTTTTTCCGGCCAGAGCAAGGGGCTGTTCGGAATCAAGTCTCTCTTAAAGCTCGGACCGGTGAACGTCACCTCCATCGCCTCCATCGAGAGGACGAAGAAACAGAAGCAGAAGTTTGAGGAAGGGGCCGAAGCGCAGGAGCAGGCGATCCCCGATTACCAGTACAGAAGGAACCAGTATTTTTTCGTGGATCGGCTCTTTCGTGACGGCGGCCTCGTGCTTGGCGACGACGGCGGCCCCATCGCCGGGCAGTCGGGAATTCTCGGGCTACCGGGCTTCTATCCGCTGAAAGAGGGGAAGCACCGCATCGGAAACGTTGTCATTAACGAAATCGAGATCTACAAATCGGTGGGGGCCGCCGTCGGATCGGGAACCATCTACGGCCTCGCATACGTGGATCCAACCAAGAACGGCGCCCCGGGAAGATGGGACGAAGCCGAAGCCGATCACCGCAGCGATACGGAGGGGAGTTTCTTCACGCGGCTGATTCGGAACCAGGATTATGTGGTGAGCGAGGATCTCGGCTATGTTCGCCTTACGGCGCCGATCCAGAACGAGATTCTTGCCGTCTCCTACACGCTGGTGGAGCGTGGCGGTTCGGAGGCGGTGAAGAGTGTCGGTGAACTGAGCGCCGGCGTCGCCGAGGGGGACACCATCCATCTGAAGCTGATCAAACCGCTGACGCCCAATCCCGGTCACCCCACATGGCCCCTGGAGTTCAAGAACGTCTACTACCTCGGCGCCGCAAACATTACGCCGGAAGGGTTCGAAATTCAGGTGACGTTCAAAAACGGAAGTCTTGGAAACAATGAACGGGATCAGCAAACTGGGAAGACGTTCCTCAACCTGTTCGGCCTCGACAGCCTCGACGCCAACGCCAACTTTACGCCGGACGACATTATCGACAGGATGAACCCCAACATCGTCAACCTGACGACAGGCGAACTGTTTTTCCCCATGCTCTATCCCTTCGAGACAGATCGTCGGGCGGGGACAGGCGAATACTTTGGCGAGGGGAACGCCAGCGAAGAGCTGTCCGAAATTCTGCCGGACTCGGCGGCGGTCTACCGAAGTCTGAGCGATCAGCTTGTCCGTCAGCAGTCCCAGTTCGACATCCGCGTGAAGTACCAGAATAAGAGCGCCACCATCAACCTCGGCGGCTTCATGCTGGTGGAAGGGAGTGAAGAGGTCTACCTCAACGGGGTGCTTCTCCAGAAGGATAAAGATTACATTATCGACTACTTCACCGGCTCCCTCACCTTTCTGACGCAGGCCTACAACGAGCCCGGCGCCTCCCTCGAAGTCCTTTTTGACAAGCACGATCTTGTCGCCTTTGACAAGAAGAGCATTGTCGGTGCCCGGGCCCAGATGGACTTCGGCGACAAGTCGTTTCTCGGCGCCACCGCCCTCTATTACGATCAGTCCGTCATCAACGAAAAGATCGAAGTGGGGTACGAGCCGACAAGGAACTTTATCTGGGATCTGAACGGCCGCCACTCAATGGAGCTGGACGGCCTGACGCGGGCGCTGGACAAGCTGCCCCTCATCGATACGGATAAGCCGTCCACCCTTAATTTCGAGGGTGAGTTCGCCCAGGTACTCCCCAACCCGAACCCGGTGAACAACCCAGCCACGGGAGACAAGGAGGGGATCGCCTTTATTGATGACTTTGAAGGGGCCAAGAGGACCACCAACCTCGGTGTGAGACGCCGGTTCTGGTCGCCCTCTTCCACGCCGCTGGGGAGGAATAACAAGTACCGCTCCGACATGTACTGGTACAACCCGTGGACACAGGTTCTGACGCAGGACATCTGGCCGAACCAGCAGACCAGTAT
>LUOC01000027.1 GCA_001626655.1 Fidelibacterota bacterium REDSEA-S14_B6
TCATCGTTCCCAGCAAGAACGGAATGTAGAGGATTCCGCCCAGCGTTGTGGTGATGTTTGAGGTAGCGTTGTCTCGCCCCCGAAACAGCTCGAACAGGATTATCACAGGAACCAACAGCAGTAGTATCTCACCCGGACGAAAGATTCTCAGCGGCTGGCCCGGACCGAAATAGAAGTAGAGGGTGATCAGAACGGTGGCAATGCATCCGAGGATGAACTGAGGACGAATCTCCCGTTGTCGTCCGAGAGAGTAGAATTCCCTCAAGGCGAGGACGGAGACGCCGGTGACGAAACCCCAGAACGCCCAACCGCCCAGATAGATCATGAGAAGTATCGCAGGTATGCCGAGTGCGTTGACCAGGGTTCTTCCCCCCGATGATTCCTGAACTGGATTTTGGTTCATTTATCTTTCCGTTTCATGTATTTGTTATCCCCGAATTCTATCACTTCTATCTTTACGCGAGCAGTCCCATGACCGATGAATCCCAGCTTGACGGCGGCGCCGTAGGAACAGTCAAGTATTCGTCCTTTGGCGTAAGGGCCTCTGTCGTTTATTCTGAGAGTGAGCGTCTTGTCGTTATCCAGATTCGTCACCTTCACCAGTGAATTGAAAGGCAGTGTCTTGTGTGCAGCCGTTAGGCCGTACATATCGTATGTCTCACCGTTCGCAGTGATCTTGCCGTGAAAGTCCTCGGCATAAAATGAAGAGACGCCCGTCATGGTGGATCGGTGTTTCGTCACTTTACCCGAGGGGCTCGATGTCGTATGAGAGGCGTTTGCACCTTTGCCATAGCGGGGAGAAGCGTGACAGCCGAACAACATCAGCGAGAGGACGGCAGTAATGACTTTAGTCATTTGCTATCACCCCGCCGGTGATTTCAGACAGATCCTCTATCTCGTTTGAGGCGAGGAACTGTTCAAGTTCACCGATGATGGAACGGCCTATGTCCGGATGCCTAAAACTTGCCGTCCCCACCTGAACGGCAGAGGCGCCGGCGAGCATGTATTCAACAGCGTCCTTGGCGGAGGTTATTCCTCCGATCCCGATTATTGGAATGTTTAACTCACGAGATATTTTGTAGACACAGGCCACGCCGACAGGACGAACCGCCGGCCCGGAGAGACCGCCTACGTTTGTGTGAACATGAGGCTCACGGGTGGATACGTCAATGCTCATCCCAAAGACTGTATTGACAGCCGAAACGGCATCGGCGCCCCCCTCTTTCGCTGCGCGAGCGATCGAGACGATGTCTGTAACATTGGGAGAAAGTTTAACGATCAAGAGCTTGGATGTCATCTTCCGCAAAGCTTCAGTGAGCCGGCCGGTCAATTCTGGATCGACAGCAAATTCCATTTTTCCCGCTTCAACATTAGGGCACGAAATATTGATCTCATAACCGCAGATCGGCGCACCCGATTTCTCAACTCTCCCCATGACATACAGATAATCGTCAATAGAGAAACCTGCGATATTCGTGATGACGGCGGTGCCGATTTCGTCTATTCTCGGGGCAACGTCGTTGATGTACGCATCGACACCCATGTTGGCGAGTCCGATGGAGTTTATCATGCCCGAAGGCGTTTCCACAATACGAGGCGAGGGATTCCCCTCTCGGGGATGACGGGTGATGGACTTGGTGACCACAGCCCCCAGCGCCGATGGATCGGTCAACTCTTTCGTCTCAAGACCGTAACCGAATGTTCCTGAAGCGACAAAGATGGGATTCTTGAAGGAGACGTTGCCAATCTTGACTGAGAGGTCTGGTGTCATGAGAAGCAGATTTCGCTGGCGTTGTACACGGGCCCTTCAAGACAAACGAGAGAATAACGATCGTGATAGCTGTGTTTTGAGGCGGCGCCGTTCTGTCGTTCGATAACACACCCTTGGCAGATGCCCGTGGCGCACCCCATGTAGCTCTCCACGGAAAGTTCGCCGGCGATCGATTCAGTTATGGCAAAATCTTTCACTACTATTAGCATCGGTTCGGGGCCGCAGGCGAACAGCTTTGGCACATCCAATTCAGAACAGACACTCCCCAGTGGATTCATTACAGACCGACACCGCCCCCCACAAGGACGGGAGTTGTCCCTTCAGTTGTTCCGAAACTGTTTCCGAGGGGCCCAAGAACATCCAGAGAGTTCCCAGAGGCATATTGAGATAGCAACCGCGTCCCTTCGCCGAACAGTTTGTAGATGATTGTCAGATTGTCCTCGTCCCTCCCGGCAATGCTCATGGGGCGGCGGAGAGGATGAAGCCAGTCGTCTGTAACAGATATATTGAGGAACTGCCCCGGCGATGGGTTTTCATTGGCAATTGCCGGCGCCGTCATCGTCATCTGAAAAATCCCCTCAGCGAGCGGTCGGTTCTCTCTAACGGTCCGCCTGGTCTGTATCGCCGTAGTCTGACTTAATTCGTTCATAAACAGTGCGCGCCTGGGAAAGGCTGTTGAGACGCCGGTCATAAATATGGGCAATGGAGAGCAGTACTGCAGGAGCGTACTGTGTGGTCGGATAGTCGGTCAGTATTTTCTCGTACTGGGCGATGGCTGAATCAGGATTCTCCTCGATGAGCGACTCACTGATTACCATCATTTCGGCTGGCACGTTCACCGCCTCTTGACGGGTTTGTTGCCTGATTTCAGAAGCGTATTCACTTTCGGGATACAGTTCTACCAACCGTGTTCGGAGCGCCTCGGTCTGATCTGTCTCCCCGTCTGCATCGAGAAGATAACTGAGGGAGTAGATCGCTTGGGGCGTCCTCTTCGTGGCTGGCAGCTGATTTACGATCCTGTCGAAATAGGCCGCACCGGCGGAAACATGACCAAATCGGAATGCTTCCAGCTCACCCGCGCTGTAAAGGTGATCCGCAAGCTTCTGAAACAGCGCGGAGCTGTCCACGGTAGTCTCTTCCACATTCTCCGGAGGACGGGCAATCTTTCGCCTCGGCCTCGACTGTTTTTCGGCCTCCTCACCCGTCTCTTCTGATTCTTCTACTTTAGCTTCCTTCGGCTCGATTCCGAACAGCTGTTCGTCCAATTTTTCAATCGCCTTCATATCCTTGAGAAGGTCGTCAATTTCCTGTACTCTCACTTTCGCTGATGGCGCATAGGTCGATTTCCTGAACTCCTTGTCGACGTTGTCAAAATACTTCCTCGCATCAGTGTACTCCTGCTCCTCCTGCAGCGCTGACGTCCCTAACTTAAAATAAGACTCGGCGGAGGCTCTCGTCTTGGGAAACTCTTCCGTAATGACGGTATACCGTTTCAGCGCATCGTCCTGCCTTCCCTGCAGCTCGTACAGCATCGCCAGCTCAAGATTGAGGTCAGCGCGAATTCCGACAAACTTCTGTATGGTGGTAAGTTCCTCAATCTCCCGGGACGCCTCTTCCCACATTTCCATTTCGCGATAGATTCTCACAATTTCAAGATGGGCGCTCTCCACCCGCTTCGGGTCGGGATGAGACGATACGACCTTGCGATAATTGTCCAGCGCAACGGGAAGCCGCTTTTCCTTGTTCGCTTTTTCAGCAATGCGGAAATAGGCGTTCATTTTTTCTCGCCGGTTCGGCGCAGCCGATGCCGACCTCTCGAGATGGGATAGCGAAGAATCGACGTTTCCTTCTGATTCGTAAATCTCGGCGATGGTGTAGTGCCCCATCGACCGCAATTTCGCGATTCGTCCCCATCGATCATCTTCTCCAAGCGAGTTGAGGAACTGTTCCGTCTCCTCCCGCGCTGTTTCGCCGGTCCCGCTCTTCCATCCGCACTTTATTGACCAGAGATTCGCCTCTGTCAAGAGGGGACTTTCAGGAAATTCTGCGAACAGAACTCGGACCGAAGCCGCTGACTGGGAGTATTCTCCGAGGTGGTATTGCGCCTTCGCCAGAAGCAACAGCGCATCGTCCCGGAATTTGGACTCAGGATACTCAGAGAGGACAATGTTGCACCGTGCGACAGTCTTGTTAAGAAGTTCCGTTGTATTATCGGTCAGTTCGGTCTCAGTCGTTGTAACGATATCCTGTTCCGCCTGACGAAAGAACTGCGTGGCGTTGTAGAACGTATTGAAATAGGCGCAACCGGAAAAGAGCGCTATGAGGGGAACGGCAAGATGGTGCGTCCGCAAAAATCGTTCTCTGTACGTTTTCATGAATCTGATCAGGGGTTCACGGGAGTTGCGTCAAGACAGAACGGAAGAGGTTTCTGAAGGGGGTTGCAAGAAGAGGATGTGTGATGATTCTCCACCGATTTTAGAGAGAGAATTTTACGATAGTCTCGAGAAATATAAACCGTTAACTTTGCTGAAGATTATGGAACGGCGCCCGCGTCTACTCTTTGTGTTTCTGCTTACAGCATCCGTCCTGTTTTCACAGCGGGATACCACCCTTGCACCGCTGCCCGAAGACGTCACCGCCTTCCTTTCAGTCTCCTGCGATTCCAGCGGACTCGATATCTTTGTTGATGATATCCTCGTTGGCCAATCACCCATTGACGAGCCAATCCCCATCAAACCGGGGGTACATACTGTTACCTATCTGAACCCCCAGTTCGTGGCGCTGCTGAGGGAATACTACGGCCCTGAGGAGGTTGAATCGATTCTGACGAGGAGTCTTCAGCGTGTTTATGTCTCTCCGGGAAAATCGGTTACCGTAAACCTCTGGTGGAAGCCGTATGAGAAACATCTCGTTGCACAGAAGCGGTGGGTATTGATAAAAATGGCGGCGGGACTGGCAATCGCTTCACTGCTCCTTGTTCTAAATCTGTAGCCATAATTGCACTTTCCGCAGAGGTGCGTTCATGGTTAGATTTTCCCATGGCTGAGTTC
>LUOC01000028.1 GCA_001626655.1 Fidelibacterota bacterium REDSEA-S14_B6
AATCCATGATGTTCAGACCGTGCTGCCCAAGCGCTGGACCGACAGGAGGCGCCGGGTTTGCCTGCCCCGCTCTCACCTGAAGTTTGATCATTGTCAGAACTTTTTTCGCCATCTACGCTTCGGTATGCTTCAGATGCTCAACTTGGAGATAGTCGAGCTCCACAGGCGTCGATCTTCCAAAAATGGAGACCATCACCTTCACCTTCTGTTTTTCTTCATTTGTTTCAATCACCGATCCTTCAAAATCGAGGAACGGCCCGTCGACAATCTTTACGCCATCATTCTTTTGAAACCTTGTGGCCATCACTTCCTGGCCATCTTTTACCTCAACCTCGCCGAGTATTCGGTTCACTTCATCTGGCTGGAGGGGCTCGGGCTCACCTTTCGGCCCGACAAAACTCATCACTCCGGGAATGTTTTCCACATAGTGGCGGCTCTCGTTGTCTAAATCCATTTTCACCAATACATAGCCGGGATAGAAGACGCGGTCTTTGATCACCTTCTTGCCGCTTCTCATCTCCACAACATTCTCCGATGGAACAAGCACTTCGCTGATTTTCCCACTGTCGGCGTCACCGCTCAATTCACTCAACATGGCGTCACGAATTTTCTTTTCCCTTCCAGAAAGAACTCTTACCGAAAACCAGTCCATCTCAGAGTACCACATTCACGATTCTCGAAAGGACAAAATCGACCAAAAAAAGAAAGACACTTAGAATCAGCGATAGGCCAAGCACAACCACGGTGGAGCCGCGAAGCTCTTCCCACGTCGGCCAGGACACCTTCTTCATTTCAAACTGAACTCCGTTCATGAAATCTTTGATCTTAGTAATCACGCCTCAACAGCTCGCCTCAATCGCAGGTGAGGCAGGACTTGAACCCGCAACCCCCGGTTTTGGAGACCGGTGCTCTACCAGTTGAGCTACTCACCTATTGTTCTCGCTTCGGAAGCAAAATAAGCCCTGGCTTGTCTGGGCATCTTTTTCACACCTCTCACTATTTCGTCTCTTTGTGGGGCGTGTGAGTCCTGCAACCGGGACAGTATTTCTTGTAAGTCACACGGTCTGGATGCAGCCTCTTGTTCTTCGACATCGTGTAGTTGCGCCGATGGCACTCAGGACATTCCAAAGTCAGCAGATCTCTTTTGCTGTTCGCGCCCAACTCTACTCCACAATCTCGGTAACGACGCCAGCGCCAACAGTCCGGCCACCCTCACGAATGGCAAACCTCAGCTCCTTCTCCATGGCGATGGGAGCGATCAACTCAACTTCCAGAGTTACATTGTCTCCGGGCATCACCATCTCCGTCCCCTCAGGAAGATCTGATACACCAGTCACATCCGTCGTACGAAAGTAAAACTGGGGACGATACCCGTTGAAAAACGGCGTGTGTCTTCCTCCCTCTTCCTTCTTCAATACATACACCTCTGCCTTGAATTTGGTGTGGGGTGTAATAGAGCCGGGCTTTGCACAGACCATACCGCGCTTCAGCCACTCCTTGTCAATACCCCGGAGCAACAGCCCGGCGTTGTCTCCCGCCTGACCCTCATCCAGCTCCTTACGGAACATCTCTACCCCTGTCACAACCGTCTTCTTATCAGCGCCAAGACCGACAATGTCAACCTCCTCGCCAACTTTCACCATACCGCGCTCTATACGTCCAGTTCCTACTGTACCACGGCCTGTAATACTGAATACATCCTCAACAGGCATCAGGAACGGCTTGTCCACATCACGCTCAGGCTCAGGGATATAGCTGTCAACAGCTTCCACAAGCTCCATGATGCACTTTGTCGCTTCCTCATCTTCAGGAGCGTTCAGGGCGTTTAAGGCGCTCCCCTTGATAATAGGGATATCATCACCGGGAAACTCATACTCACTGAGAAGCTCCCGAAGCTCAAGCTCAACAAGCTCTATCAGCTCAGGATCGTCCACCTGGTCTGTCTTATTCATAAACACAACAATGGCTGGAACATTCACCTGACGGGCCAGAAGTACGTGCTCCCTTGTCTGAGGCATGGGACCGTCAGCCGCGCTCACAACCAGAATGGCGCCGTCCATCTGGGCTGCCCCTGTAATCATGTTCTTGATATAGTCGGCGTGACCGGGACAGTCTATATGGGCATAGTGGCGGCTCTCACTCTCATACTCCACATGGGCCGTCTGAATGGTGATACCGCGCTCACGCTCCTCAGGAGCGTTGTCAATACTGTCGAATGAACGAACTTCACTCAGCCCACGCTTTGCCAATGTCAAAGTCATGGCCGCTGTAAGGGTCGTCTTACCGTGATCAACGTGACCTATCGTCCCCACATTCAGGTGGGGCTTCGTCCTGTCAAATTTCTCCTTTGCCATGAGAAAACTCTCCTATGTTATGCCGCTGCAGTGGCGAGACCAGACTTTTCCATCAGGCCTTCGGTGACTGATTTCGCCGCCTTCTTGTAATTATCAAATTCCATTGAAAAAACCGCTCTCCCCTGAGTCATCGACCGGAGAGAAGTGGCATACCCAAACATTTCGGAAAGAGGCGTTACAGCTTTGATCACCACCGCGTCCTTTCTGTGGTCTGTCCCCTGAATTTCGCTTCGGCGGGCAGTGAGATCACCCATGACATCGCCGAGATACTGCTCAGGGAGCACAACTTCCACTTTCATGACAGGCTCCAGAAGAACGGGCTTCGCCCGGTGACACGCTTCTTTGATGGCCATTGAACCGGCGATTTTGAACGCCATTTCCGATGAATCGACGGCGTGATAAGAGCCGTCGATCAATTCTACTCGTACATCTTCCATAGGATAGCCTGCGAGAATCCCGTTTCGTAGCGCTTCCTCGATCCCTTGACTGACGGCATTGAAGTAGTCCTTCGGGACCACGCCGCCAACAATCTTGCTCTCAAAATGGTACCCCTTGCCCGCTTCATTCGGCTCAGCCTTGATCTTGACATGGCCGTACTGACCGCGGCCGCCGGACTGGCGAATAAACTTCCCTTCCGCTTCCGACTCAGCCGTAATTGTTTCCCGATACGCCACCTGAGGACGACCGACGCTGGCATTCACATTGAACTCCCTCTTGAGTCTGTCCACAAGGATTTCGAGATGAAGTTCACCCATTCCGGAGATGACCGTCTGACCTGTGTCCTCATCGCTGCTCACCTGAAAAGTGGGGTCTTCATCGGACAGCTTCACCAGCGATTCAGAAAGGTTCTCCTGCTCCGCCTTGCTCGATGCTTCAATAGCAACAGAAATAACAGGCTTCTGGAATTCCATCTCTTCCAGAACAATCGGGGCGCCGGGATCGCACAATGTGTGGCCTGTTCGTGTCTGCTTCAGACCGACAGCCGCCGCAATTTCACCTGCCGAAACCTTCTTCCGCTCTTCCCGTTTGTCCGCGTGCATGAGCAGAAGGCGGCCGATTCGTTCTTTTCTACCGGTGGCCGTATTCAACACCGTGGAACCTGCCTCCAGTTCGCCGGAGTAGACCCTGAAAAATGTCAGCCTCCCAACGTAGGGATCGGTCATAATCTTGAATGCGAGGGCGCTGAAAGGATCCTCCTTCGATGGAGACCGGCTGAGGAGGACATCGGAATCCTGAGGCACGTGTCCGATCACTTCGGGAATATCCAGAGGAGAGGGCAGTAGCTCAACGACGGAATCGAGCACACGCTGAATCCCTTTGTTCTTGAAAGCTGAACCACAGATCACAGGAATAAACGCATTATCAAGACACCCTTTCCGCAAGGCGTTCTTGATTTCGTCAGAGGTGATCTCTTCCTCTCCCAAGTATTTCTCTAGGAGGTGCTCATCGTAGGCGGCACACTCTTCCACAAGATGGTGGCGGGCCTCTTCGGCCGCACTTTTCATGTCGTCGGGAATATCGATAAAATCGTAGTGAGCGCCGAATGTGGTCTCATTGTAGATGATCGCTTTCATGTCCATGAGATCGATGAGACCGTTAAAA
>LUOC01000029.1 GCA_001626655.1 Fidelibacterota bacterium REDSEA-S14_B6
GGATTAGACCGGGCTACTGATCGAGGGACTTCAACAGTGAGACAAGCTCAGCTTTTACGCTCTTAAGAACTTCCTTGTAATTGGTGGTCTCCACATCCCCCTGTGGCAATTGAACACCGCCCGATTTGAGCCTCTCTCTGGCGCCCTCAATAGTGTATTTCTGACTGTACAGAAGATCCTTGATTTTCAGGATGGTGTCAATGTCTGACTGGCGGTATGTCCTGTTACCGGCGCGGTTCTTTTTTGGCCGAAGAGACGGAAACTCAGTTTCCCAATACCGAAGAACATACTGCTTCAGACCGGTGACTTCGCTCACTTCGCTGATGGAATAGTACAGTTTTTCTATCTTTGGATCGGCCACAGTTAATGCTTAAAGCTTTACTTGATATTAGTGATAAACCGTCCATGAGGCAACATCTTCTTCCGATTAGTTGAGGAATCGGTTTAGCCTGTCAAACGCTTCACCAAGCAGCTCCGTTTGCGGTAGGAATACAAGTCGGAAATGTCCCGATCCGAGCGCCTTGCTAAATCCGGAACCGTGTACCATCAGAACATGCTCCTGGTGGAGAAAGTCCAGAACGAACTGTTTGTCATCGGCGGCCCACCGCTCGTCCAATAGTTTCGGGAACATATAGAACGATCCTTCCGGCGTCTCCGTCTCTACACCATCAATCTCATTAATTCTCTTCACGGCATAATCGCGCCGCTCCAGAAGCTTATCCCGATATGAAACCAGCCACTCTTTCTCTCCTGAAAGCCCCGCAAGGTAACCGTACTGTGCCGGCGTGGAAGCACACAGCCTGCTCCGGAGAAGACGTTCAATTCCATCGCGCACATTGTCCAATCTCTCTTCCGGATCGTGAAGCGCCATATAGCCCACCCGCCACCCCGGCGCATAGAAAACCTTAGAGACGCCATTCAGTGTGATGACGGGAACCGATTCGGATAGGGATGCCGTAGCTACATGTGTTCCACTGAAGTTGTACCGGTCATAGATTTCATCAGAAAGTATCGTACAGTTCGGGAACATGCTGACCAGATCGATGACCTTTTCCAACTCCTCCCTGATCACGATCCCCCCCGTCGGGTTATTGGGATTGATCAGAACGAGGAGCTTCACGTTTTCATCCATCTTGGCTTCAAGATCGCTCAGATCAATTCTCCATCCGTTGTCCGATTCAAGGCGGTATTCAGTCACCACACCATCGAACAGAGGCGGATAAGCCAGATAGGGCGGATAGTGTGGCCCCGGCGCTAGAACTTGGTCGCCCGGCTCAAGGAAACTGGCGAAGAGAATTTGCAGAGCTTCGGTTACCCCCGTGGTAACATAAACATTATTAGGACGGCAGGCCCATCCGCCGTTCTCCTTTTCCCTCTCATCGTAAGCGATAGCTTCGCGCAGTTCAGGGACTCCGTAAGAGGGCGAATAACCATTCTTCTGTTCCCGGAGGGCGGTCTCATAGGCTTCGACCATATGAGGCGGAGTCGGGAACCCATCATAGGCGAGAGGATCGCCTATGTTCAGCTTGATCAGCTGGTGTCCCTCTTTTTCCAGTTCAGTGGCGGGGACAACCACATCTCTGATAGCGTATTCGATACCCGCCGCACGACGGCTGACGGGTATCTTATGTTTCATCTATACGCTACCTTTTGATCCGGTCAGTTATCCCTGCGGGAAAACTCTCTCCGTCGCGGCCGGCCACCGCCACCGGATCTGCGTCCGCCGGGACCACCACGACGTGGAGGTCTACGCTCACGTTTCGGAGGCTCGACCCACCCTTCCGGGGGATCCTTAAGAGCGCGGAGGCTGACGTCAATGCGGTTCATATCGTCAACTTTGATGATCTTCACTTCCACCACGTCTCCGATATTTACCACATCTTCTACCTTCTCGGTCCTCTCGTAAGCGAGCTCACTGATGTGGCACAGCCCTTCCCTTCCGGGGGAGAATTCGACAAAGGCGCCGAAGTTCATGATTCGCTTCACTTCGCCTTTGAACACCATCCCCACTTCCGGTTCCCGGACGATGGCTTCTATCTTAGCCTCGGGATCGATCTGGATATGATCGATCTTCGGAGCGAACTCCGACAGTTCCGTACTGGGCTGTCCCAGTTCCGATTCCATCTTGTCGAGGATGAACTGACGGCCCTTGTAAGCCCGCTCGAATACCTGCCTGACGAGGTCCATGGAAAGGCCGGCGATCTTCAGGTCCACCTGAATTGAGGTGATACCGTCACGAGTCCCGGCAACTTTAAAGTCCATGTCGCCGAAGTGGTCCTCTTCGCCGAGGATGTCAGTCATCAGAACCGACTTATCATTCCCCGTAACAAGACCCACACTAATCCCCGCTACGTGTGCTTTAATCGGCACGCCAGCGTGCATAAGGGCCAGTGATCCGGAGCAGACTGTCGCCATTGAAGACGAACCGTTTGACTCCAGAATATCCGACACGACACGGACAGTGTAAGGGAAGTCCTCGAATTCGGGCATCACGTACCGAAGGGCCCGTTCGGCGAGGTTTCCATGCCCCACTTCACGTCGGCTCACGCCGAGGTACCGCCGAACTTCACCGACGCTAAACGGAGGGAAGTTGTAGTGAAGCATATAGCGCTTCTTGAACTCTCCGTCCAGATCGTCCACGAACTGTTCGTCCGATTTCGTGCCGAGGGTGACTGTAGCCAGACTCTGCGTTTCCCCTCGTGTAAAGAGGGAACTTCCGTGCGCCCTTGGGAGAACGTCTTGCGACATGGAGATTGGCCGAATTTCGTCCATCCCTCTGCCGTCGGAACGCTTTCCGTCCTCGAGAATTCGCCGGCGAATCTCCTTCTTCACGGCGTCGTCGGTCATCGACTTCACAAGCTTGGCGCAATCGGGATACTCTTCCTCGAGAGATTCGATGACGCTCTTCTTGAAGTCGTTGACAGCCTTCCGGCGATCGTGCTTCGCGTCTCCGCCTACAAGGGCCGACAACTTCGAATTGACCTTTGACGTGACGGTTTCCACGAGGGCTGGATCGTGTTCCGGCGCCACGAGTTCACGCTTCGGTTTGGCGATCCCTTTCACGAAATCGTTCTGGAAGCTGACGATGTCCTTGATCACTTCGTGACCGTACTGGACCGCTGTCAGTATTTCGTTCTCAGAGATTTCCTTCGCTTCGGCCTCCATCATTATAATGGCCTCTTCCGTTCCGGTCATCACGAGATCCAGTTTGCTCTCTTCAATCTGCTGGAACGTCGGATTAATGACAGGCTTCCCATCAATATGACCGATCCTGACAGCGGCTACAGGGCCATTCCACGGAATGTCGGACAGCATCAGCGCCACTGAGGTACCGACGGTGCCGAGAATATCCGCAGGAGTCTCCTGATCCGAAGACAGCAGGTTGATCATCACTTGAGTCTCACAACGAAACTCCTTTGGGAAGAGCGGCCGTATTGGCCGATCTGTCAGTCTTGCAGAAAGAATCTCTTTTTCCGCCGGACGCCCTTCACGCTTGAAGTAGCCTCCCGGAATCTTTCCGGCTGCGTAAAACCGTTCCCTGTATTCAACCGACAGCGGGAAGAAATCAATCCCTTCTCTCGCGTCAGTCTCTGCGTTCACAGCACAAAGTACGACTGTGTCACCGTACTGTACCGTAACCGATCCGGCGGACTGTTTAGCCATGACGCCGGTCTCTAATGTCAGCGTCTTTCCCGCCAACTCTATTGTCTGTTTTCTTGCTTCCATTTTCTCTTCTCTTTTCTGTTTGTTATTATCTTCTTATTCCAAGATCTTTAATCAGCTTCTGATATCCCTCATAATCCCTGCGGATAAGGTATTTCAGAAGTTTCCGACGCTTGCTCACTATCTTGATGAGCCCCCGCCTGGAATGATTATCTTTCTTATGCTTTTTGAAATGGTCTTCCAGTGAACGGATCCGTTCCGTCAGGATTGCCACCTGCACTTCTACGGCGCCGACATTCTTTTCGTCCTTACCGAACTTTTCGGCCAATTCGCTGGTCTTCTCTGGTGTCAGTGTCATTATTTCTCCTCTTTGTAGACGTCTATTCTTTCAAGGCAGTACGCCTTGTCTCGATTCAGTTGATTCACCAAATCTTCCGCTGAGTCGAATTTCTGCTCGTCGCGAATTCTTTCAAGAAACTGAATTTCAAACATTTTCCCGTAGAGATCCTCCACTTCCCCGTCGAAAAAATGAACCTCCATCACAAACTGCTCTTCACCAAAAGTCGGCCGGACTCCGACGTTGGCCATTCCGTAGATCCATTTTTCGTCCACCATTCCGCGGGCGAAGTAGACCCCTCGGCAGGGAAGCAGTTGTGTTTCAAGTCTCGGGACGAAGTTCGCGGTCGGAAAACTGAGTTCGTGACCACGCCCGGAACCGTGTATCACCTTGGCGTCAAAACCGTAGGCACGGCCGAGATCGTAAGAGGCCCGACGGACATTCCCGTCAGCAATCAGTTTCCGGATACGGCTGCTGCTGTATATCTCTCCCTCATCACCAACTCCCGAGACGACTTCAACACTGTATCCGTATCGCTCCTTCTCGTCGTTCAAGAAAGCGCCATCTCCCTGCCTGTTATGGCCAAAGTGATGATCATATCCCACAATGATTCGGGACGGATGGAACTTGGCAATCATCACTTCTTCGAGAAATTCGGGCGCGGGAGTCGTTGAGAAATCCATATCGAACGGGATCACAAGCGTGGTGTCTACCCCCAAGTTCTTTAGGAGATCAATCTTCCGGTCGATATCCATCAGCAGATCAAAGCTGTTGCCGTCTCCTATAACTTCCTTGGGGTGGGGATCGAAAGTTATAACTACAGATGGGGCATCTATTGCACGGGCGGTGGTGACCACTCTGTGAATCACCTCCTGGTGTCCCCGATGAAGACCATCGAATGATCCGATGGTTAAGACTGCATCATTCATCGCCGGCACATCCTCTATACGACGGTAGACATCCATGTCTCTTCAATCTCTTGGAAACTGATGCAATCATCCAGTGTAAATCCGCCCGATTCCACGCGTTTCAATCTTGTTAGGTGGCCGACAGTCCCGAGCGCTTCTGCAAAATCGGCCCCGAGCTGGCGGACATATGTCCCCTTTGAACAGGTTACGGAAAACTCAATTGAATGAATTCCTAGAGAAACCAACTCAATGCTTTCAATGACGATTGGAACCGGCTCTCTCTCCACCGTAATCTCTTTTCTCGCAAGTTTGTAGAGCCTCTCACCGCCGACTTTCTTGGCCGAAAACATGGGCGGCACTTGACTTTGTGGTCCGATGAAACGGGACAGAGTCTCCGCAACGTCACTTTCGATCAGTTGCGGCACCGGCATTTCTCGGACTGTTTTTCCACTATTGTCCAGAGTATCCGTCAGCTCTCCAAGGCGGAGCGTCGCCCTGTAGGATTTTTTGCTGTTGGTGATATCGCCAAGGCGACGGGTAGATTCCCGGCCTATACCGAGGACAAGTACACCTTCCGCAAAGGGGTCGAGGGTGCCGGCGTGACCAACTTTCCGTTCTCCCGTAATTCGGCGCACTTTCTTCACCACGTCAAAGGAGGTCCATCCCGTCGGCTTGTTGACTGCGACAATCATTCTTCCGCCTTCTCGCTGTGAAGTTTGGTGAACAGTCTTTCGATCTTCTCCGCCTCTTCCTCAGAATTGTCGTAGTAAAACCGCAGTTCAGGGACCGATTTGGATGTCAACTGACTCCCCATCAATCCTCGCAAGTACTTAGCACGGCTGTCAAAAAACTGTATCACTTGATCAGAAGGTTGACCGCTGTTGATGGCGCTCACATACACTTTTGCAATCTTCAGGTCATTGGTCATCTTGACATCGGTTACGGTGACAAACCCAATGGACGAAGTGTCCAGTTCCCGCGAGATCAGTTCGCCCAGCAGTTTCTGGAGTTCGTGGCCGTAACGCTCGGCCCTTGAGTACGGCCGCGTGTTCAAATGATCTCCACCCTTTCGCGCGCCAGCATAACCGGGAAACGTCTCTCCAGCGACTTGCTCAGGCCGGAGAGAGCGGTCTGGAGGTATGCACGATCGTTCGAAACCAACGCCACTTCCAAGCCGGCGAGCTGGTGAGTGTCCTGATGCTCCACCTCCGCGACGGACATATGGTACTCCGCCTGCAAGTAATTCTTCAGTGGCTTGATGATGGATCTTTTTTCTTTCAGTGAGCGGGGGCTCAACAGTCGGAGTTCGAGGTGCAGGATGCCGACAGCCATCGGTTCAACGCTCTGGTGCTCAACAAGATTCTCTCTATGGAAGAAAGAGGT
>LUOC01000003.1 GCA_001626655.1 Fidelibacterota bacterium REDSEA-S14_B6
GGGTAAAGCGGTTGTCGTCTGTTGTTTCGCCCGGTTTGATCCCACATTTAGCCGTGACCTGATCCACCAGAGCGTCGGCTCCATTCAGACTGCAGGAAAGCGTCTGACACACCTGAATGACGTGTCGGCCGTACGGTTTGGTATAAAGCATGGTGTAGAAGGAGACACAATCCATGACTAAGGCCGGATGGCAACCCACGATTTCAGCAACAGTGTCAATAACGGCCGAAGAGATGTACCCTTCTTGAGACTGCGCCAGATGCAGCAGCGGCAACAGTGCTGATTGCTTGTCGGGATATTGCGAAAGAATGTTACTCACTCTATCTTTATCATCAAAAATGAACGGAGGTTTCGGTGTCCCGTTCGTACTCATCGATCTAACTCTCCCGCAATTATATTGATGCTGCCGAGGATAGCGGGCACATCGGACAGCATGTGTCCTTTCGCTATCTTGGAAAAGATTGAATAGTTGATCAATGACGGCGGGCGAGTCCTGACTCGGTAGGGCGTACGGGTGCCGTCACTGACGATATAAAAGAAAGTGATAGATCAAACCTTCGATTGAATTGTAAACCTCATCCTTAGACGGCAGGCTGAAGCCGAGGTCAGGATCGACATTCACTTCTCCCTCCGGCATCTTCTCCAAGGCCTGCCGGCAGATCTTGATACTTTGGCGGATCTCTTCCATCCGCACCAAATACCGATCAAAAACGTCACCGTTCAGGGCGATGACCAAATCAAAATCGAAATCCTCATAGGAGGAGTAGGGCTCCTTCAAACGCAAATCCCATTCTATACCGGCCGCCCGCGCCATGGGACCTGAAATGCCGTAGGAGTAAACATCTTCCTTCGAAATTACCCCAATTTCCTTGGTCCGATCTAACCAGATCTTATTCTTGTTTAAGAGAGTTTCGATATCGTCAGTGACTTCATCTACCTCTTCAAGCACCCGTAGCACTTCCTTGTCGAAGCCTTTAGGTATATCCCGAATAAGGCCGCCAACCAGGGTATAGCTCGTGGTGAGGCGTGTTCCAGTAGCCGCTTCAAAAAGATCATAGATATCTTCCCTTACCCGAAAGCCGTAGAGAAACGCCGTCATGGCGCCCAAATCCACCGCCAGCATACCCACATTCAGCAAATGGTCAGCGATGCGACTCAATTCGCACATCAAGACGCGGATGTACTCAGTCCGTTTGGAAACCTCCAGTCCAATCAGTTTTTCAGCTGTCAGCGCATAAGCAACATTGTTACATAAAGGGGAGAGATAGTTCATCCGATCTGTAATCGTGATGTACTGATTGTAATCCAGATCCTCCCCAAGTTTTTCGAAGCCGGAATGGAGATACCCAATTTCTGGAGTAGATCCGGTTATCGTTTCTCCTTCCAGCTCCAAGATGATCCTGAGCGTTCCGTGGGTCGCGGGGTGCTGTGGCCCAAAGTTGAGAAGCATACTATCTGTTTCGAGAGGTTCAAACGTGACGCGACTCATGGTGTTTCGTCTTCCTTTCTGATCCCCCGCTTGACCAGAGGGAAATCACTCCTCTCTATCCTCCCCCTTCTCGGATAATCTTTCCGAAGAGGATGTCCGTCAAAGGTGTCCGGGTTCAGAATGCGCGTCATGTTTGGATGGCTCTCAAACGTAATGCCGTACAGATCATACACCTCTCGCTCCTGCCAATCGGCAGTTTTCCAAAGGCTCTCCACAGAGCGGAGAGTCGGTTTTTCTTCAGGCAGATACGCCTTTACAGTAACTCTTTCCACAGATTCGTGAGAGAGCAGATGATAGACAACTGCGAAGCGTTCAAAGCCGCCTAAGGTCAGATTATCCACCGCCGTAAGGTCAGCCAGAAATTCAAAACCTGCCTCCTTAAAGAAGCTCAGTATATCTAAGATGCGATCGCATTTGATGTGAATACTCCGCTCACCAGAGAATTCTGTGACATCCAGAATGGCCTCTTGGAAAGATTCCTTTACATCGGAAATTGCCTTTTCGAGCAGCATCTATTTCGTGTCGGAGAGCGCATAGTCGGACAATTTTTCTTTGTCCACCAAGTCTTGGATTTTCAGCAGACTTTCGACAACGCCTTCGGGACGTGGAGGGCATCCCGGGATGTAAACATCCACGGGGATAAACTGATCTACGCCTTGGATCACACTGTAGGTATCAAATACGCCGCCGGAGGAGGCACAGGCACCCATGGAGATCACCCATTTGGGCTCCGGCATCTGTTCATAGATGCGGATGAGAACAGGCATCATCTTGATAGAGATTCTACCGGCAACAATAAGGAGATCTGATTGCCGAGGCGAAAACCGAATTGCTTCGGCACCAAAACGGGATATGTCAGTTCGCGCTGCCAAAACCGCCATGAATTCAATTCCGCAACAGGCAGTGCCAAAGGGCATGGGCCAAAGTGAGTTTTTCCTACCCCAGTTTATGGCACTTTCCAAAGTTGTGGTTAATACATTTGATTTGACATCATCGTGATTCATAGAAATACCTTAGCCTATAGTTATTTAACTGGAATGGATAATACATCCGTATGGTAATATCCCATTCTTTACTATCTCCGATATCTATTATTCCCAATCTAGAGCTCCATTTCGCCAAACATAAACAAAACCGAACGCAAGGATTGCTAGAAAAACAACCATTTCAAAAAAAATAAAGGGACCTACTGAAATGAAATCTTTGAATACTAC
>LUOC01000030.1 GCA_001626655.1 Fidelibacterota bacterium REDSEA-S14_B6
ATGCGAACCAACGAGAAGGTCGGGAAAATGGTCGCCATTATGGAAGTGGTGGATTCGGACGATCTTATGGTAATCACGGACACCGGCGTCCTGATCCGCCAACCGGTGGAAAACATCCGGACCATCGGTCGGGTGACGCAAGGCGTAAAACTTATTCGTCTGGATGAGGGGGCTAAGATTTCCTCTCTCAGTAGGGTTGTCCACGTGGACACGGTCGAAGAAGAAGACCCCGAAGCAGCGATGGAAGAGGCCGGTGAAACGGCAGAAGAGTGATTGATGTTGCTACGCTCGCCGATGTAAGAAAACGGATTGAGGACGCTTGTGATCGGTCCGGCCGAACCTCCCCGGACGAAGTCCAGATTCTTGCGATCACAAAAACATTCCCCGCCGAAGCGATTGAAGCAGCGTATAGTGCTGGCCTTACGGCCATCGGGGAAAACCGCGTTCAAGAAGCGGCGGACAAGTTTCCGCAACTGCCCCACCTTCCTCAACTAAAGAAGCGCCTCGTGGGGCACCTTCAGTCCAACAAGGCGAAAAAAGCAGTTACCCTTTTTGACGCCATCGATTCCATAGATTCCCTAAAACTGGCCAGAAACCTGGACGCAAAGGCGGCTGACAGAGAGGAGAGATTGGAAGTGCTTCTCCAAGTCAACACCGCCAGCGATCCAGCGAAGCACGGCTTTGATACTGATGAGACAGACACTTTTCTGGAAATTGTGGAGCTGGAAAACCTTGATGTGAAAGGGCTTATGACCATCGGCGAACTCACCTCGGAGGAAGCTGTGATCCGAAAGACCTTCAGAAAACTTCGGGAGGTCAAAGAGAGCCTCAACGAACAACTGCCAGCGGAAAAAAGGGTGACAGAACTTTCTATGGGAATGTCCGGTGATTTTGAGATTGCCGTGGAAGAGGGGGCGACGATGGTACGGCTGGGAACAGCACTTTTTGGAGCGAGAGGCTGATGGTCCTTTACCTCCCGCTGTCACTCGGAAACTATGGCAAGACATTCTCTGTATTAGCTGAAAAAGAGAAGGACGTTGGAGGTTACACAATTTACGGTTGGAAAAACTGGAAGATTGTGAGCCCCGCTGGAGCGGTTGAGAAAAATGTGACGCCGGAAAGCTTCGTCACACTGAAAAATGACACATCCGAAACCGACCTGCTGATTGTAGACAGGTGTCGTGGAGAAGATGAGGCGGTCGTTCAGATCGTCGACCATCGGAACTTGACAGGATCAAATCCACTGGCAGGGAGGACGCCCCTTGGTGACAGGCCGCGCTTTCCAGATGTTGGGAAATTGTACAGCAGGCGGAACATTGGATTGAAACAAGTTGTGGCGGACTGTGTCGGACAAGATCGGTTTGGAGACGCGAGAACGGGAAATGTTATGACTGAACAGGTGGCACATGTCTCTCTTTCCGCCTTCTATGCGGGATGGCAGATCCTCGCCTTGGGGTGGTGTCAACAACTGGACAGGGACGGGGTGGCGCTGGGACGTTTACTGAAAGATATTTCATAAGTTCCCAAAACACTGCTTGCGAAACGGCATGCGACGACTAACAATCTTCTTTCTTTTCCTCTTCTCTTCGGCTCAATCCCAACAGACATCTACAATCAGCGGCTTTGTGCGTGAGGAGGCGACAGGCGAACCACTGGGATATACCAACGTTTTCATCCGGGAGACATCCATGGGAGCAGCGGCGAATGTTGACGGCTATTATGTGCTGACAGACGTTCCCGCCGGGACACACGATGTGGTGGCGTCAATCATCGGCTATGAAACAACAAGCCAGAGGATAGAGGTCCGTTCCGGGGAGGAGAAGCGCCTCGATTTTCGTCTAAATCGAACAGTCCTCGAGGGTGAGGAAGTAGACGTTTTCGGAGAAGCGCAAAAGATTCGGCAGCTTGTGGAGCCGAGCAGGATCAGCCTCGATATGCGGACGCTGGAAACCGCGCCGGCGTTCATCGAGCCGGACCTGTTCCGAACGGTCCAGATGCTTCCGGGCGTTCAGACACTGAATGACTTCTCAAGCGCCCTGTATGTCCGCGGAAGCACGCCGGACCAGAACCTGATTATGCTTGATGGAATCACAGTCTACAACCCCTACCACTTGGGGGGCATTTTTTCTACATTCAACACCGACGCTATTAAGGAAGCAGACTTTCACGCCGGCGGTTTTCCCGCTCGATACGGCGGGCGGATGGGCGCGATCCTCAGTGTCATCAACAGGGAGGGGAACACGGAAGAGTTTAAGGGGAACGCCAACATTTCTCTCGTTTCGAGCAAGATACTCCTGGAAGGACCGACACCTAAGCTTGGGGGAACAAAAGGCTCTTGGATGATAGCCGGTCGCCGAACCTATTTCGACGCCATCGTGAACGCCCTCCTAAAAAGCCAAAGCAGCGGCGACATCAAGTTCCCCTATTATTTTTACGACTACCAGATAAAGGTCAACATTGATCTGAATCCGGACCACCGGCTCACCTACAGCCGCTTTTATGGCGATGATGTACTTGCCCTGGGAGCTTCCGAAACGAGTGAACATTACGATGTCTATTCAGATTACTATGAAAAGAACAGAAGCACTTTCGAAATAGACTGGCCCTGGGGAAACCACACCAACAGCCTCACGTGGCGATGGCTCGTAAGCCCGAAGCTTGTGGCACGGACATTTGTGGCAAACAGCCGTTACCGCTTTCATTTTGATATGGGTTTTTCAGAAGAAGGCGACTGGCGAATGGGGAGCGAGACAGGGAAATTCAAACAGAAGGCAAATTTTGATTTTTTCGACATTGTTGATGACAAAACAGTGGAGACGGAACTGTCGTGGCACGGCATTCCGCACCATCAACTGATGGGCGGCGCACAGTTCAAGAAGGTGGATTATAACCTTGGCATGGAGCTGAGATTCTCTATACTTGATACCACCATTGTGCTGAAACCACTTTCTATGAGAGACCAGACAGTAGAGACAGCTCTTTTTCTCCAAGACAAATGGAGCGTGACCCCAGCGCTGACGGTTCAACTGGGGGCGCGCCTAATGAACTATTCGGCCCACGATAAGCTCTATTTGGATCCGAGGCTTGGCGCCAAGTATTTGTTAAAGCGGGACTTTTCGGTTAAGGCGTCACTCGGGCGGTATCACCAGTTTCTGACTATCGCGAACCCCGAGGACGAAACACTTCGTATAATCGACTTCTGGCTGGGAATACCGGAAGATCGGCCTGCCACCTGGGCCGACCACGCTATTCTCGGGGTCGAGTTCTTGTCGGAGCAAGGCTGGCTCTTTCGGGCGGAAACCTATTACAAACATTTCGAGAACCTGATTACCCTGAAACAGGGCGAGGCCTTTTTTCAGAGCAACGAGGCGGAGGTCTCTTTCACACCGTTCAACGAGTTTTATGAGACGCGGGCCTACGCTTACGGATTGGAATTTTTGTTCAAGAAAACCGCCGGTCGCGTCAGGGGGTGGGTCGGCTACACCTTTGGGGAAACAAGGCGGCACATTGAAAAACACGGCTGGTACCACCCGAAGTATGACCGAACCCACACACTCAATATTGTGGGGGATGTTGCACTGTTCAAGGACAACAAAGGGGTCCTCGCTTACCTGTTTAAAGAGACGCACGTGAGTATCGCGCTTCAAGCGTCCAGCGGACAGCCGTTTACACCGCCTCTTGGGAAATTCCAGCAGTGGCGCCCAATGCACGACGCATATATGCCAGAGTGGTACGAGATGCGGAGCTTTCTGGTTGGAGAAAAGAACGTCGAGAGACTCCCGCCGTACTTCCGCCTTGACGTTGGATTAAAACAGAAGAAAAGATTTTTCAACAAACCGTACGAGCGGTATATCCAGTTTATAAATATAACCAATCACGTCAACGCCCTGACATACCAGTACAGGGCGAAGAGCAACAGATTTACCGGTGAAGAGCTGGGGCTGGAGCGGGCACCTATACCGATGTTTCCATTCTTTGTCACATTCGGCTACAGGATAGAGTTTTGAAGCATCGCCGCCGACCGGTTTATCTACTTCTTCTGTTCTGGGGCTGTTTAGGCATGGAGCCCGAGCTGGAATGGGAAAATGTGGAGGCTGACCACGAACCGCGGCTGAACATTATGGCCATCCTTTCAGCAGACACACTGGTAACCACATTTGTGAGAGTTCACAGGACGCTCCGGGTGGACGAGCCGGCGGACATGCTGATCCGAGATACAGTTGATAACCAGATTTATCCATATTATGCATCACGGTTCGTGGTCCGGGATGCTGAAGTTGTGTTGAGCAACAACGGCGTCCGGCACAAACTGGACTTTGTCGGCTATCATCCAAGCAGGTGGGAATCGAAACTGACTGACGTTTACCAGTACAAAGGAAACGACCTTGTTCCGAAAGCGGGAGAGGTATGGACACTTTCAGTGTCGACAC
>LUOC01000031.1 GCA_001626655.1 Fidelibacterota bacterium REDSEA-S14_B6
GTCCCTTTCTCCTGCCCCGAGAGCGGAAGCGCCGCCAGAAACATCCGAGTCATCAGCCGTTTCATTGGCCGAACTCCTCCCGCCAGAGATAACTGATGAACTTCGCCGCCGAGCCTGTCCCTTCCATGAGCGGCTCCGAACCGTTGTGGAGCGGCAGCGTCATGAAAACGGCCTTCCCAGAGAGGGTGGTGGAATTGACCCTGAACCGATTCATGGCGCAGACGTTGGGGGTGCCGAGCCAGCTGTCTGACTCTCCCGGCTCCTGAAGCCGGTAGAGGCTTTTGGCATAGGGTGAAGCTGTGGTGTCTGTCTCGAAACCGCGGACGCGGATGGCGATCAGTTTGGAGAGGGAGAGGTCGAGCGAAGGAGCCAACTGGGAATGGAGTTCCGTCCCTTTCAGCAGCCGCCCGGCAGGATTGAGCGTGAAAGTGGAATCGATGGGGAACCATGCGAGGGACGTGTCCTTAAGCTCCGCCGTGTTCAAAAAGAGGTTGCCGCCGTTGGCGAGGAAGTTCGCAATGTTCGCCCCGGCCTCGCTGTAGGTCTCCGGCCCGGTGTAGGCGGTGTACCAGAGAATGTTGTCAAAATAGTTCAGGTTCGCGTTAATGTCGGCGTTGGAGTAGGGGAGCTTATTGCCGATCTCCCAGACTGAATAATCGCCGTTCTCCGCTAGTGTGTCGAGGATGCTCCTGTACCATTTCTGGGCCCGGTTGTACCGATCCTGAGGGAAATCATCCACGAGGAGCGTCTTGCCGGTGACGGGCATCACAACCCAGTTGTTGGCAGTGGTGAGATCGTCCGGATCGGGAAACTGGATGACGTTACTCTGGGCGCCGGCGATGTCCCGAGCCTTTGCATAGAATGTGTGTGGCCCCGGTTCAAGTCCGGTGACGGTGACGCTCGAGTTCAGCGCCGCGTCCAGCCGATGCCAGCAGGTGGCGCAGGTGTCGTCCACCGCGTAGAAGATATCGGGGACTGTCTCAATGCCGTCTTCGTCCTCGATGTCCCAGACAAACGTCCGCGTCGGGAAGGTGAAGTTTGTGTCGCCGGGATCGTTCACCAGCGGGTTGCTCCTGTACCGGAATCCGATCTTCGGCGCTGAGTTCCGGACGGGAATCACCACTTTCGCCGCCGTGGAGTCGACGAGGCTGTCGTTGTCCACCGCCGCCACCTGAAAAGTGAATACGTCCATCTCCGTCCTGAGGGGAAGGAAAAAGAGGCCAGACTCTTTGGTGGTGAAAGTCCAGCCGTCGTCCACATTCCATCTGTACCGGTACCCCGCCACATGGCCGTCCGAATCTTCGCCCCACCAGTTGAGGCGCTGCTTGCTTGTGGTGATGGTGGTGAAGGCGTTGCCCAGGGTGTCCCAGAGATAGTCCGGGTCCGGCTCTTCGTCCACCGCATAGATCCACGATGTATCGAGATAACTCTCGCCGGTGACGGGGTCGGTCTTTTCCTGAACCGATTCGATTCGGGCGTAGAGGGTCTCTGCCGCCGCCAGAGTGAGGTATGTTTCAGGCGCGCGGTTCGCTATGGGCGCCGACGGATCGGCGTACTCCCAGAGATCGCAACTCAGCAAAAGAGCCGCGATTGCAAGAATCGGCGAGCGGTTTTTCAAGTTATAAAGCAGATGCGGGGCCCCGCCCCGATTCATCGGGGGGAGCCCCACACAGTTGCTCTATCTGACCAGCGTCATCTTTTTATGATCGATGAATTCGCCGGCCTTCACACGATACATGTAAACACCTGAGCTTACGAGCTGACCGTGATCGTCCGTGCCGTCCCAGTTCATCACATGAAGACCGGCATCGAGTGTCTCTTTTGAAAGAGTCCGGACCTTGAAGCCGCGGATGTCATAGATCACAACATCCACCTGCTGCCGTTCCGCAATCTCGAACCGTATCCGCGTGGATGGGTTGAACGGGTTGGGGTAGTTCTGGTACAGCCTGTAGGTGTAAGGCGTAATGTCCTTTTCAACGCCAGCCGTAACCACGCCAAGATCAACTTCATCTCTCACCTGGATTTTGTAGGTTCCGAAACTGAAGTTGAAGACGCCTGTCACGTAGTCCACCTGTTCGAACTGCTGCAGCGCTTCCAGTTCGGCGTCGCCCGCCGGTGTCGCCATATCGTCATCCATGAGGCAGAGACCTTCAGTCTCGTCCCAGATGGACCAGTCGTACTGGTTGATGGAGACCACCATGGGATCTTCCACGGTAACGACCACACCTTCGTAGGACTCGACTTCATCGGCGTCCTGCGAAAGATCGGCGCTCTTAACGAGGAGCGACGTGATGCTTTTTCCTGTGGCGATCTTTGTCACATCAGTCGCTTCGATCATGGTGTTGTTGTCGTACTTGAAGTGCCAGGAGGCGTTGTACTCCTCCACCGTCCCTTTGACGCTGATGCTGTCGCCGCGGCTCATCACTTCGGTACCGTCGTAGTTGAAGATGATCCCGTTCCACGGTGCACTCGTCGCCTGCATGGCGTAAGCGCCGTATCCGGCGTTGTTCTGAGCGGTATCCGCTGTGACAATACCGTTAACGGTCACTTCACAGCCGGCGAATGGAGAATCGCCGCCGGACCATTTGGTGTACTGAACGTCATAAATGGTGAGGTTGCCCGTCTTGGTAACGTAGCTGTACTGCTGTACATCCGTGTCACTGGGGAGGGTGGCTGACATGGCCGAGTTCTGGCCGTCGCCGTCGTCCGTCGCCTTTACGTAGTAGTGAACCCTCGCGCCGTCAGTACTGGTGGCGGGGATGGTGCCGGTGTAGGTGGTTCCGGACGTGTTCGTCATGGCCACCGACTGATACGAGCCGGCGTCCACAGCGTAATACAGTTCCGCCGAGGCGATAGCCGAGTTGTCACTGATGGTGACAGTTACAACCACCGATGAATCCGGTTTCGGCACACAGGGTGACCGGCTGTAGTCCTTGATGACAGGCGGGCCACCGCTGATGACAATATCCTTAGGATAGAGCGGCTCCAGCTTGTACGCCGTTGAATCGCCGTAGCTGCCGTAGTGGTGGTAGACCCACCCTTGGATGGAGTCCACTAAAGTACCCACCGGCGGTCTTCCGTTCTCTTCCTGCCAATCGGAGATTTCACCCGAATCGTCATCAATGTTGACAGAACCGGTGCCGTCGTCCACTGCCCACTCGCCGTAGGGAAGGTCATTGGCGGTCACTGTCGCTTCCTTCACGCGGACCATGACGGTAC
This sequence comes from Fidelibacterota bacterium REDSEA-S14_B6, assembly GCA_001626655.1. Classification (GTDB taxonomy): domain Bacteria; phylum Fidelibacterota; class Marinisomatia; order Marinisomatales; family S15-B10; genus S15-B10. Next base: position 3,220 of record LUOC01000031.1, read on the forward strand.
CCCACTGTTCGGCCTCTGTGGGCCATCTGAGGTCGCCGGTGCTCACCACCTCAACGGGTGGTGTGTCGAGGCCCGTATCGACGATTTCGATCGGCTCTGTAATGAACAGCTCCGTCATGTTCGCTGGGCCGGTGGAATACTCATAGACGTATCCCGTCGCCCGGACGTGATCGCCTTCGTACAGCACAGGGAAAGCGGTGCTGTCTGGATCGTATGAGAGGATGGCGCTCCAGGGACCGCCGTTCACATCCTGATAGATGAACTTGACGCCGGCGCCGGCATAGCTCAGCCCCGTCGGCATTGTTACAATCCCTTCGATGGTGACGGTGTCCATATACATGTATGAAAAGTCCGACTCTTCATCCGTGCCCGCATCGATGAGATCACTGTACAGCACTTGCTGAATTCGCTGAATCCGCGTAGTACCGAGCTCCACCACGTCATTGGCGAGGCGGGGAAGGATCTTGAAGTTGTCGTAGCTGTAGTCCAGGACACCCACGACCTCTTCCAGACTGTCGCCGTCGGAAGGTGTAAAGTAGTGTGCCATGAGATCGTCAGCTCTGACGGTTCCCGACGTGTCAGCCATGGACCACTCGCCGTAGCCGAGATCGGCCGAATCGACGACGACAGCCGAAACGCGCACAAGAACGCCTTCGTACATCTCTGCTGTGACCGAGCCTGTGTTGATGGCCGAGGCCGTTACATCGATCGGTTCAATATCGTGGCCGGAACTGAGGATGGTCACGGCAGTGACGTCTACAATCTCAGTCTTGCCGTAATACTCGTCCACCGTTCCGGTGACGGTGACACTGTCTCCTCGAGCGAGGGAATTGGTCGTAGAGCCATCTTCTGCAGTAATGGAGAAGGTGTCCCAGCCGTCGTTGTTGTAGACCATGATGCCGCTCCATGCCGAGTCGGCGTCCTGAACAAAGAACGTCCGCTTCTTGTAGCTTCCCCAGAATTCGGCTGTCACAATCCCGGTGATTGTTACTGTTTCGCCGTCCTTGGGAGAATCGCCTGAAGCGTCGCTGGTCTTCTGAATGTCCGCAATAGACGTCTGGGCTGTCACTGAAAAAGGCAGTAGCAGCATTAGGGTCCATCGGGACATTGACCTAATCGCTTTGGTCATTGTTTACTCCTTTGTTGTCTGTTATTTGATAATCAGGAATTTGCCTTCCTTGATTTTACCAAAAGAAGAACTTTTCTCATCCTGATTTTCCACTGTAAAGAGGTAGAGTCCAGAGGCGAGGGCCTGATCGTGCTGAGTGATCAGATCCCACGCATGCTCTCCGCCTCCAAAGGTTGGTGATTTGTACTGGTCAATGTTTTCAATGTCCGCGCCGGCGTAGGTGGGTGAATCGTGCTGGAGTACATCCACAAGGTCGCCGGCGAGAGTAAATATGCGTATCTCCGCCATCTTCGGG
>LUOC01000032.1 GCA_001626655.1 Fidelibacterota bacterium REDSEA-S14_B6
GCTATAAGCCGAAGAAGATTGATGTATTGGATAGCCCTAGGGCTCTGTCTTGCAATCGGCATGCTGACCAAGTACTACGCCATAACTCTGGTCGGTGCTATTGGTCTCTACATCATTTCTACTCGGCAGGGTCGTACACAGATCGGCACCCCTGGCCCTTATGCGGGCGCGCTGGTATTCGCGTTGCTGATTTATGTTCATGTGGATTACGTGGTCGATCATAGAATTGGCACAGTTCAGCACATCAGTGATTATTTCTTTCTGGATTCGTTGCCGATCCGTTGGAAAGCAGTCAGTTTTTTCCTGGCCCAACTAATTTATCTGCTACCGGCAGTTATCGCGTTCATGCTAGCGACATACAGTTCCTCATTGTCCCAGCGGTTGCGGGCTCTTCTCAGATTTCCAAATCTACCGGAACACGCTGGACTCATATACGTGGTAATGCTTTTTCCACTACTGATCACTGCGATCCCCGGCCTGGTACTGGGAGTAGATATTTCCAGTCGCTGGGGCGGCCCGATACTTATTACAGCAGGGATCATGCTCATTCTGCAGTTTCCTATCAATCTGACCAGCATCCAATGTCGACGGATTGTTGTCGGCTCTATTGTTTACGCCATACTGGTACCGCTAGTCATGCTGGCTGTCATCAGTCAGGGGGGAGTCGAGTCACGCTACAACTTCCCGGGAAAGGAACTGGCATCGACCGTGACACGGCTGTGGCATGATTCGTTCGAGTCTAAACTTGAACTCGTTGGTGGCGGCTGGATGGCACCTGACAGTATCGCCTTTCATTCGATCGACCATCCGTCAGTGCTTCAACACCTGAGCCACCAATGGAGCCCCTGGGTCAGACTCAGAGGTTCCGATACTTTCTAGTGCCGCCAAGGACAACGAACATTCAACGGGACAATGTACTTCACACACCACGCCGCTGAACCCGGGCAAGACCTTGATTCACTGTTACCCGGCACCATTATCCGGTGTCTATAGGGTGCCACGCGTGAACTGAACAGGCACCGAAGCGCTGCTATTATTCCGATGTAACTGACGAATTGGCTCGAAGCCGTATTACTGATCCTTTCACAATAGACAATTGAAGCGAAATATCGACATGACTGAGACAATGCTTGCAATCGACATTCCTGAACCAGGCGGACCTGATGCACTCAAACCGTGTACCGCACCCATTCCACACCCGGCACCAGATCAGATTTTGATCCGCAATATGATCGCTGGGGTTAACCGCCCCGACTGCGCCCAGCGTCAAGGCAACTACCACCCGCCGGTTGATGCAAATCCGCTACCCGGCCTTGAAGTGGCGGGCGAAGTCGTAGCGGTCGGTGGGGAAACCAGTCGGTATAAACCCGGCGATCATGTTACAGCGCTTACCCGCCATACCGGAAAACTATTTCACGGTTTACTACAATCTTTTCACTCGCTCTCGGCTTGCACCGGGCGAGACACTTCTTGTGCACGGCGGCAGCAGCGGTATAGGTCTCGCGGCTATTCAATTGGCCAAAGCCTGTGGCGCTACCGTTATCACGACCGCCGGTACAGACGAAAAATGCGCCTTCTGCGAATCGGCAGGCGCTGACAAAGCTGTCAATTATCGAACCGAGGATTGGCCAGGGATCGTACGAGAAATCGCTGGCAAAACAAAAGTTGATGTGGTTCTAGATATGGTCGCCGGGGACTACATCCAAAAAAACATCGATTTGCTTGGACGGGATGGTCGCTATGCCCTAATTGCTTTTCTTGGAGGGAGCACGGCTGAAGTCAATTTCGGGAAAGTCATGATGAATAGACTCAGCATCTCCGGCTCGACCCTTCGACCCCAAAGCCTGGATGAAAAAGCCCGGATCGCCAGTGATGTTGAGCACACTGTCTGGCCAATGTTCGAAAATAAGACGGTCAGACCTCACATTCACTGCACTTACCCGCTCAAGCAGGCAGCCCAAGCCCACCATCTGATGATGAAGGGCGGCGGCGAGCTCCCCTCCACCGTGACGGCCGATTATTCCGTGAAAATGAAAAGGCCCACGCCGACGGAGAAAGGCAAGATTCATCTCGTGGCGAAAATTGTGGAATCGACCCAAGACCGTGCGACTGTAGAGGCAGAGCTGGAGGCCGACGGGAAAATCTGCGCCACATGCGTCGGAACATTCGTGGCGGTCAAACCGGGGCATCCCGCCTATCACCGGTGGTAAAGTTCCCGTTTCGACACACCCTTCTTCTGCTCTTGTGCGGGCTTTTTCTTTCCTGTGCTGCCGTCTCCACGTGGGAGCCACCGTCAGATCTCCGCGACAGCTACGATGTAACGATCTACCGCGATACATGGGGCGTTCCCCACATTTATGGCACCACCGATGCGGATGTCGCTTTTGGTCTCGCTTACGCCCACGCTGAAGATGATTTGGAGAATATCGAACTCTCTCTCATAGCGGCCCGGGGCATCATGGCCTCCCGCGGCGGACTGGCCCATCTCCCTGTCGATTTTCTCGTCAAACTCTTTAGGCTAAAGGAGACGGTGGAAGAGAAGTATGAGAAGGATCTTTCCCCCGAAGTGAGGCGGCTCTGCGAGGCCTACGCAGATGGTATCAATCACTATGCGGCACTCCATCCTGGTGAGGTTGCCGCCGGGCTCTATCCCGTCTCAGGGAAAGATGTGGTTGCCGGTTTCTCTCTAAAGACCACCTTCTTCTTCGGCCTTGATGGTGTGCTTCAAAAACTTATGAGTAGAGAGCGCCCCGACGACCTTGCCGCTGGGGCAGAAGATGTTCGCTTGGCCGACGCTGCTGGTGACATTCCCATGGGCTCAAACGGTTTTGCCATCTCTCCTCGAAAGGCGGCCGATGGAGGAACCTTCTTCATGTCCAACACTCACCAACCGTGGAAGGGACCTCTGTCGTGGTACGAGGCGCACGTTCACAGCGAGGAAGGGTGGAAGGTGTCCGGAGCGCTTTTCCCTGGCATGCCCGTATTCGGTGTAGGGCACAGTGCGAACAAAGGGTGGACACACACTGTCAACCGACCTGATCTTATCGATGTTTATGAACTTGAGCTCCACCCCTCGGACAAGAACCGGTACCGCTACGATGGTCAATGGCGGGAGCTGGAACGGTTCGACATCCCCATAAAAGTAAAACTGTGGGGCCCTTTTGTCTGGACGTTCAAGAGGGAAGGACTCTGGTCGGAACACGGGCCTGTTATCCGCCGCCCTTTCGGGACGTTTGCCATCCGCCACGCAAACCTGACGGACATCCGCGCTGTCGATCAGTGGTATAGAATGAACAAATCTGAAAACCTGGAACAGTTCCGCCAAGCGATGGAGATGGTTGCCGTCCCCAGTTTCAACACTGTCTATGCTGACAGAGAGGGGAATATTCTCTACGTTTACAACGGCCGGTTTCCGAAGCGTGATGAAACATTTGAGTGGCAGGGGCTCCTTCCGGGCGACACATCGGCGGTGGTGTGGGATGAGTTTCTCCCGCTCTCAGACTTGCCCCAAGTGCTGAACCCCCGGGCGGGCTTTGTGCAAAGCTGCAACCATACGCCGTTCCTCTCCACCGGCGAGGGCGAAAATCCCGACTCCTCTCACTTTTCGCACGCCATGGGGATTGAGACGCACCTGACAAACCGATCGCTTCGGGCGCAGGCGATTTTCACCGCCGACGATTCACTCACGTTCGAAGAATTCCTGACAGCAAAGTACGATCTTTCGTACTCACCGGAATCGAGATACGCCGAGCTGTGGGGCAGAATAACATCCTCGGTGGAAAGTGACGATCCGCTGATTACAGAAGCGGTGGCGCTGATGGCTCGGTGGGATTACCGCATGGCCGTCGACAGCAGGGAGGCCGCTGTCAGCATCCTGACATTGAGGGAACTTCGTTCGTATCTCAGAAGGGCGAGTGATCCGCCTGATGTGAACACTATGAAAGGAGCTCTCCACACTGCCGCCAAGTTCCTCATAAAGCATCACGGCAGACTGGACGTCCCCTTCGGTGCAGTGCAACGGCACGTCCGGGGTGATGAGAATCACCCTCTTGCCGGCGGGCCGGATGTACTGCGAGCGATCTATTCGTGGCCCGATGGGAACGGCCAGTTTGTAGGCGAGGGGGGTGACAGTTATATCCTCGCTGTTCGGTGGGACAGGGCCGGGAACATGACTTCATTCAGCGGCCACCCCTTCGGCAGCGCCACGATGGACAAGTCATCTCCCCATTACGATGATCAGTCACCCCTCTTCGCCCGGCACGAACTGAAACCGGTCTGGCTCAATCTCGATGACATTAAAGCGAACTTGGAGAAAGCTTATCGCCCGGGGGAGGAAAAGTGAAAAGAGTCGCCGTCAATGACTTCGTCCGGCGGCAGGTCAAAGGGTCGGCGAAGACTTACTCTACCAACTTCTCTTTTGAGGAGATTGCAGAGCACGCGGCGGAGCGTTTTGATGACGGACACTTCAGGGAAGGGTACAGGAACGGCGTGGTGATTGTGGAAGCGCCCGAGGAGATGAGCGAGCATTTCGTCTGTCCCTTTGTGGAGATTGATGACACCACAGATCTTAGGGCGGAATCGGTGGCGCGGCAGGAGGGGGAAGAACCTTACATCCAAATCCGTGCCGCTAACGGTTCCCCTCTTCCGGCGGGGAAAGTGGAGTTTATCCTCTATCGCCACGATGTGCTGGCGGAGAACGACGAGCAGTCCACCGATGCGGAATGGGAGCTGATCTCCATCCACGCACTGCCGGAAGGGGTAGAGGAATTGCCGATGGGCCCGGTCACCATGATGCGGAATCAGCTGGAGCTTCCCGGTGGCACAAAGGCCCGTTACAGTTCAGAAGAGTGGGCGGAGGCGGTCAGGTTCTGGCAGCGCTACGCGGCGCTGGAGCCTGAAGACGAGAGTTAGTTCTTCCGCTCTTTTTCGTGCACCATAGGGACGAACCTGACAGGGAGCGTCTTCTTTTCTATCACCTCGCCCGTCAGGTCCTTCTCGATGACGAGGAGGTCCTGTCCCCACCAGCGGGGCCCCACTGGCAACACCATTCTTCCGCCGGGCTTGAGTTGATCTACTAACGCCTTCGGCACCTCTTCCGGCGCGGCGGTGAGGATGATGCGGTCGAAAGGGGCCTCTTTGGGCCACCCCTTGTAGCCGTCGCCGATCCGAACGGAAACATTCTCATAACCGAGACGCTTAAGAGTCTTCTGAGCGCTACGTCCTAACTCCGGTACTATCTCAATGGTAAAGACGTGGTGGACCAGTTTCGCCAGCACCGCCGCCTGATAGCCCGAGCCGGTGCCGATTTCCAGCACGACGTGGTGAGAGTCAGGCTGGAGAAGTTCAGTCATGAAAGCTACGATATAAGGCTGACTGATGGTCTGCCCGTGACCGATAGGCAAGGGGCCGTCGCTATAGGCGATTGACCACTGGGATTCATCAATAAACAGGTGCCGGGGAATATCACTCATGACGGAGAGCACACTCTCATCGGTCACACCGCGGGAAACGATCTGGTTTTCGATCATCTTTTTGCGGAGGTGTCTGTAGTCATTTTCATCCTGGCCTGCGATTTGCGACGTTAACGCCAAGCAAGCGATTCCGATCAGCTTACTCAATTGGCGGACATTCATGATTCTTAGTCCCAATGATCAAAAGTAGGTTCAATTTTTCACTTTCACAAGGAGCTTGCATATGATTTCCACTTCTACGAGATTCGCGGGATTATGCGCATCCTCACAGCGGTTCTCTCCGCTTTTTTCTTCTTGTTTTCCGGTTGTGGCCCGGTGAGCGAACATCGTCCTGTGGAGATTTTACTGGCTGATGAATTCACCGCGGGAGAACCGGAATACTCAGGAATGGCCTGGGCCGGTCAGAACCTTGTTCTGCTTCCTCAGTTTCCTGATCGGTTCCCGGGAGATGAAGGGGGCAATCTCCTTTCCGTTCCCAAGAAAAGAATTGAGGACTATCTTGACGGAAACAACACAAATCCAATCGTGCCGAGGAAGATTACTTTCGATGACGGCGGCGTGCTGGAGGCCGTCCCCGGTTTTGAGGGGTTTGAAGCGGTGGTGGTTGACGGAAATAGTGTCTACCTCACCATTGAGGCGAAGGAGGGAGAAGGGCGGCGGGGCTATATCGTTTCCGGAAGCGCGGATTGGGTGCGGGGAAGAGTAAGCCTGACCAGCTCGTCGCTAAAGCAGATTCAGTCCGAAGCTTTCATGTTTCAAATGTCATTTGAGACACTAGTTTTGTGGAACGATCTGCTGGTCACGATCTACTAGGCGAACGGCGCTGTTGTAACAGACGCTCCGAAGGCGTCGGTTTTCGATCGAGCGTTGAATGTGTTGCAACCGTTCCAGCTCCCGTCGGTAGAATATCGAATCACCGATGCAACAGCCGTTGCTGGGGACGGCACTTTTTGGGTCATCAACTACTTCTATCCCGGTGAGGAGAAACTGAAGCCGGAGGTCGATCCTATCGCCGAGCGCCACGGCCGAGGACCGAC
>LUOC01000033.1 GCA_001626655.1 Fidelibacterota bacterium REDSEA-S14_B6
CTCAGCGATGGCAGGAGCATCTTCGCCTTGATGCGCATGAGGGTGGCGGCCATCACCATGAAATCCCCCGCCACACTGACATTGAGCGTCTGGAGCGCTTCGAGGTAAGTGAGATATTCCTCGGTGACGGTGGAGATAGGTATGTCCATAATATCAATTTCATCCCGCCTGATGAAAAAGAGCAAAAGGTCGAGAGGACCGGCGAAATTTTCGAGCTCAATCTGGTAGCTCACTGATCTCCATACTTAAGGCCTGTTTTCTTCCGCACCGCCCTGAGGTACGGTTCGGCGGCAGCCCGCGCCTTCTCCGCGCCGTCCTTCAAAATCTGTATCACAGTTTCAGTGTCTCCATACAAACCGGCGCGTCTCTCCCGGTAGGGCGCGAAAAACTCCCAGATAACGTCCACGAGTTCTTTCTTCACTTCAGAGTATTTCAGTCCCGGCGATTGGAACCGCGCCTCCAGCGCTGATCGCTCTGCTTCATTGAGGAACAGGGAATAGATCAAGAAGAGAGCGTTGTGCTCGGTCTCCTTCGGTTCGTCGGGCGGCGTGTTGTCGGTTACGATGCTCATCACCTTCTTGGCCAGAGAATCTTTGCCGCCGAATATCTCGAGAGTGTTGTTGTAGGATTTGGACATTTTCTGGCCGTCGATGCCGGGGATCAGGCTAGTCGTCTCCGCAATGAGCGGCTCGGGGACGACGAACGTCTCACCGTAAAGAGAGTTGAACTTGATGGCGATGTCCCGGGCCATTTCAAGGTGCTGTTTCTGGTCCTTCCCCACAGGGACAACGTCCGTTCCGAAGAGAAGGATATCGGCGGTCATAAGAACGGGATAGCTGAAGAGACCGTGATGGGCGGTCATCCCCCGGCTCACCTTGTCTTTGTACGAGGTCGCCCGCTCAAGCATGCCGACGCTGGTGACATTGTTCAACACCCAAGTCAGCTCCGTCACTTCGGGAACATCGGATTGGACCCAGAATACCGACTTCTCGGGATCCATCCCGAGCGAGAGAAAATCTGCTGCCGCTTCAACGGTATTCCGTGCAAGCGCCTCCCCGTCTGTCTGTGACGTGAGGGCGTGATAGTTGGGCAGGAAACAGAACAGTTCATTCTCGGCTTGAAGGTCGATCATCGGCTTCATCATGCCGAAATAGTTTCCGATGTGGAGATTTCCCGAGGGCTGTATCCCGCTGAGGACGCGTCTGTTTTTCAAGCGATGGCCCCAGATTTCATCGGTTCCATGTAGAGGTACGGCCGCCAGGCCGACTGCTCCCGCTTAATGAACTGCCGAATATAGTGAATCCTAGTCGGCTTCTTCGGCCGGCGCATCAGCTTGGTGCCGGCTTCATCAGGTGAGCGGTTCCCCTTAGCGCGGTTGCAAGTGTGACAGCAGCAGACCAGGTTCTCCCAACTGTCGGGACCTCCTCGCTCCTTCGGGACGACGTGGTCAAGAGTCATGGGGACGCTCCGTCTTCCGCAGTATTGACACTGATGTCGATCCCGCTTCAAGATATTCTTTCTCGATAAGACAATGTTGCTCTCTTTGACTCGGACGAACCTGTCCAGCTTCACCACGCTGGGGAGCGGCATGGCGACCGAGGGCGAATGGACCATCTCTCTGTATTTCTCAATCACTTCGACCTTTCCGAGGTAAGCCAACGAGATTGCCCGCCGGGCCGAACAGACCAGCAGAGGGTGATAGTTCTGGTTCAGAACCAGCACCTGCCGATTGAGGATCCCGTTCATATGTCTTTTCACTCTATCCATTGCGCTAAGGTTCGTTACTGCTTCTGGCTAATTCTTGGAATTTATCTTGACCCTTAGAGCGAATCAAGGTAAAAGCCTTTGCTTCCCGACGAGAGAAACTGTAGTTTCACACCGGTTTGACAGTTTGATTGCGGCAGGGAAACCCGTGAGATTCGGGTGCAGCCCCGCTACTGTGAGCGCCGAGTCCGCTCCACTCCTCAGGAGAGCCACTGTTCGCCCAAGGCGGATGGGAAGGCGGAGCGTTACGGTGAAGCGCAAGTCAGGATATCTGCCGTATTCAGTTTCTCGATTCTGTCAATGACAGAGATCACTTTCGAGGGAAAGGAGAGAACTATGACACCTCGCTTTAATCTCACTCTATTCATAGGAATTGTCCCGCTTCTGTCGGCCCTCTGGGGGCAGGGAGCCGGCGACTTCATTTCAGGCCGCGTGACCGACGAAGGCGGGACGGGCGTTCCGTATGCAAACATCTATCTGGAGAACGAAAGTGGTGGCACCACTTCGGACCGAGACGGACGTTTCCTTCTCGCCACCGAAGGAGTCTCCGGCTCAAGAGTGATCATCGCACACTCCGCATTTGCGCCTGATACTCTGGACTTACGGACGGTGGAGGGAAAGGCAATTGAGATCAAATTGGAGCGGAGGACGTATCGATTCGCTCCGGTGGTGATTTACGGAAACCTCTACGGCAAGGAGAGCCTGCAACTTCCTGTGAGTCATCGGGCTATCGATTTCGGCTCGGCGCCTTCCTCTGGGGTTGGAATAGGCGAAAAAGTTGACCGCTTCGGAATTCAGCTCCGGGATTACGGCGGTCCGGCGGGACTGAAAACTGTCTCATCGCCTACAGGCTATTCCGAACATATACTCATTCTTCTGGACGGTTTCGACCTCAATTCACCCCAGAACGGCGTGTTTGACCTCAGCTCCCTCCCCGTCGAGTTCTTCGCTCAGGGCGAACTGTACCCCGGCCAAGGGTCATCCCTTTACGGCTCCCACGCAGTGGGCGGAACAGTGAACCTCCTCCCGGCGAGGCCCGGAAATTTTCTGAAAGTTCGGTCAGGCTCCCTCGGCGATCGAGGTGTCAGCGGCGAGACATCACTCCGGCTTGGCAAGTCACATCTCTCTTTTTACGGCAATCAATTTGAATCTGAAGGCAATTACCGACAGAACAACAAGTTCGACCAGAATGCCGTGGGGGCGAAACTGAGGGCTCCCGATGTTGGGGGATGGAACTTCAGTTCCCACCTCATAGCGACACAGACCGAACGGGGCATCCCCGGCTCGCTCACGTATCCATCGCCCAAAGCGCACAAGGAGAACGATGAGTTTCTCGCCATCCTGACCGGGAGGACAATCTCCCGGTTCGGGCATACCGAACTGATGGCCGGCGCTGTCAGTTCAGACGAACTGTTCGCCAATCCTGATTGGGCGATGGAGTCGAGGCATCAGGTGAGGAACTGGCAGACACGCTTCCTCCATCGATTCGAAAGCGCCAGCAGGTTCACCAACACTCTGAGCTTGGAGCTGGCACGGACTGATGTTAAGAGCGATAATGCCGGTGATCAGGCCGTGACCAAAGGCGCGGCCGGATTGCTGTCCCAATTGAGTTTTGGAAAGAGTGTCACCCTTTCTCCGAGCGCCCGAGTGGATTGGGATGATCATTCCCGTTCAACCGTCCTCACCGCAAACATGGCGCTCCTCTGGTCGCCGGCGGCGGGGCCGGTCCAGTCGGCGACGATCAGCAGCGGGACAAGTTATCGCGCGCCGACATTCAACGACCTGTTCTGGGAAGACCCCTCCGGATACACCAAAGGGAATCCTGACCTCGAGCCTGAAGAGGGCGTTTCAACAAATCTGAGTGTCAATCTGAAGCCGGTAATGGGTGACGTTGTTCAAGGGGCTGTGACCGCCGCTCACTATGCTGTCGACAATCTGATCCAGTGGGTTCCGGATGAGTCGTGGGTCTATTCGCCGCAGAATGTGCTGAAATCAGAGTCTACAGTTCTCGGACTGACGGCTTCACTAACTCCGGCAAGTCTGCCATTCAAGATTACGGTGGGAGTTGAGACGACGGAGAGTCAAGTCCTGACGGAAGGGGCGAACCGGGGGAAACAGCTTCTCTACGTTCCACCCTCGTCTCAATGGACCGACATTCAGCTCAAGCTCGGCAAGGTTCGGGGACACCTCAGTTACAGGAACCTCAACCGCCGCCGCTACAGTTACGGAGACGGCGCATTCCTTGACCCTTTCCAGCGGCTGGACGCTTCCGTTAGTGTTGATCTTCCGCTGAGAGGTTTTGCGGTCGCCATTGAGGGCGGGGCACGGAATGTGCTGGACGACCGCGAGCTGCAGTCGGTGTACGACTATCCTGAACCGGGCCGGACTATCTTTGTGACTGTGGGCCTCTCCCGTTAGTTGGCCAGACGCCAGCGGATCGAAAAATAGGCGAGGCGTCCCGCCGGCGGAAAGAACGTTGACGGCGAAAAAGTGTGCGGCGTTGTTCCACCGGATGACTTCTCCATCACATACTGCAGATTGGTCATGACGTAGGACAGCTCTATCGTCTGTATCACCGCCTTTAGCTCGGCGCTGAGTATACCGACGGACTGTTGCGCTTCCTCCGGCTCGGTCCGCCAGAACCCCATATTGAGAATCGGATCCCAATCGAAAGCGGTCCTTCCGCTCCACTGATTGGCGAAGAGATTCACTCTTGCGTCCACTCGCCCTTTGAACAGTTTTTCACGGAATCCCAACTCAACCTTTGTGTCGTGTCTGAAAAAATGTCCCCATCCCGGATCGCCGTCGGGGATCGATATCCCTTGCGCCGAGACAGTCCAGTCACGGAAATAGTTGACGCTCCCTTTCCAGACAATCCCAGTCGCCCGGGTCGTCCGCTCGGACCTTAGACTCAAGGTGCCGAGATAATCAATCTGTCTAACATCTTCGAAATAATGGTGGGGTGATGACTGAGAGACAAACAGAGTCGCCTCACCGGAGGCCCGTCTGCCGCCTGCCGACACGCCTGCTCTGATGACCGTCCGCGTCGGTACCGCCGCGGTCGAATCGGGTCGTACTCTTGGAACCATGGTTGGGGCGAATGAATCGGGAACGTACATGAAAGGGCGTCCCGTGAACTGAAACGGGAGCGGTTGGAGATCTCGCTTGAAACTGAGGAACAGCGCTCTCCCCTCCCCTTTCAGCCGGAAGTGCCCCCGCACGGTCACCGCTGTCTCACCGGAGGAAACTCGGGCGGCTCCGATGGCGGCCCTGTTTTCCAATGCTGACGAATGGATGCGGAGGCCCGCTGCCACGCCAGCGTAGGATTGCTGCTGATTACCCACCGTGTCTGAACTGACGGCGGCGGTGCGCCCCGTAGCGGAGAAAAAGAGTGAGAACCTTTTTTGGACTGGCAGTTCGCCGATGGCGTGGAGCCGGTGACTGAACAGATCGGCGGACCATGTGGTGAGCCCTTCTACCATCCGACGGTTCCGATACTGCTGGAGAAAGGACGAACCTTCCAAGCGAAGCTTGACCGATCCGGCTTTGCCGCTGTAGGCGGCCCCGGCGGCGAGAATCTTATCTCTCCTCTCGGCGCCTCGCTCCCATTGGCCATTCCAGCGGGGTACGCCTCCGGTGGTCAGAAACAGCGCCGACCCAACCTGCCACTTCTCCCCTTTCGTGTTCTGAGATTCAGAATCGAACCTGTAGTTCTGCTGAACGGTTCCGCCGGGCTTGTTCACCGGATCGAGCAGACCGTGATAATCTTCAAAGTTCCGCTTCATGGCACGGAAGCGCGTTGCCCGTTTCGGTCCGGGCCGGGACTGAAGATCGAGACTCAGTTCGTCCAGACCGTAGTCTCCCTGCCGGTAAGCAAATGAAGTGCGGAACGGTTCATCTTCACCGCCGTCGTCCTTTTGAGCAGAGGAAGGAAATCGGTAGCGCCTCGGCCATTGTGCGATGTTGCCGTTAAAATGGAGCGGCGACTGATAGGAATCCATCCCCCAGCCGGAAAAACCGTAACTGTGGATCGCCCCCCACTGGCCGCTCCAGTCGAAGGGGATTTCTCC
>LUOC01000034.1 GCA_001626655.1 Fidelibacterota bacterium REDSEA-S14_B6
CCAACATACAGAGCAGAAAGATTAAGCGTCTGAAAGGGACTGCCGTTTACGTTGTTGCCGTTTTCAAAACTTTGCGGCAGTGGAGCGCCGTGCCGATGAAAATTGAGATGGATGACAATGAGATCGATGATCACTCTTACCTCACCTGTATCGCCAACGGCTGGTCGGTGGGGGGAGGGTTGAGCCTCGCGCCCGACGCCCATCTGCAGGATGGGCTCTTCGACGTCTGTCACGTCGCCGACATAAGTTCAGGAAAGATCGTCTGGAACTTTCCGAAACTGACAAACGGAAAGGTGAACGACCTTGAGGAGGTGACCATCCGCCGATCGAAAAAAGTTCGTATCAGCAGTGAGGAACCGCTCCCCATGCATATGGACGGTGAGATCATCGATGGGGAGAACAAAGTTTTTGAAGTGGAGATCATTCCCGACGGCTTCACCATCTGGGACGGGGGAGCGGGGCAACCATCGTGAAAACAGTGGCGTTACTGCCGATGGTTGTTGCGGCGCAGCTTTATTCCCAAGACTCCACAGCGGTGAAAACCCCTAGGAAGGTGCTCACCTATTCAATCGTTCCGGGAGGCGGGCAGCTGTATAACGGCAAACCGCTGAAAGCGGCGATGATGATGGGGGCGCAAATCTGGATGCTCTACCAGTTTTCCAGCAATCGTTCGCAATACAACGGCTGGGAGAGCGGAGACCCCAATCCGAGGGAACAGTACCGTGACAACAGGAACAAGTATGCGTGGTACAGCGCTTTCGTCTATATCTATAATCTCGCCGATGCGCTGGTGGATAGCCACCTCGCCGGATTCGATGAAAAGGATGAATCAGAGGCTGACGACAAAACTGAAAAAAAGGGGACCGAAGATGGTTGAGCAGAGAGAAACGTGGGCTTCCAGAATGGGCTTTATTCTGGCGGGGGCAGGATCAGCCATCGGTCTGGGGAACATCTGGCGGTTCCCAACGGTGGGAATGCTCGGCGTCCTGACAGGATGGGGAATATCTTCCTTCTACAGTGTCGTGGCCGGCTGGACGCTCGGCTACATTTTCCGGACTGCGTCCGGATTCTTTTCCGGTATGAAACCCGAACAGATCTCAGGAGCGTTTGAAACTTTTGTCGCAAATCCAACTTCGGCCATCGGACTCCACCTCATTTTCATGGGGATCACCATGGCCATCCTTTTCGGTGGTGTGAAGAGAGGGATCGAAAAATGGTCGAAGATCCTTATGCCAATGATGCTCACCATCCTCGTTCTTCTTGTGGTGAGGTCTCTTACGCTTCCCGGCGCCGGCGAGGGGCTGGCGTTCCTTTTCCAACCGGACTGGGGCGCGCTGACGGGACGGAGCGTTATCGCCGCCGTGGGACAGGCTTTCTTCTCCCTCAGTCTGGGAATGGGGACTATGATCGTCTACGGCAGCTACCTCTCAAAGAAGGAAAACCTTGTCACTTCCGCTTCATGGGTCGCCTCCCTCGATACCGTCATTGCGATGATGGCCGGGCTTGCCATATTTCCGGCGTTGTTCAGTTTCGGCCTCGAGCCGACAATGGGTGCGGGACTGATCTTTGTGGTCTTGCCCAATATTTTCAATGAAATGTTTCTCGGCACGCTTTTCGGCACAGGCTTTTTTCTCCTCTTGGGAATTGCCGCGGTGACGTCACTCATCTCAATTGTGGAGGTGCCGGCGGCCTTCTTCATTGATGAATTCAAATGGACGAGAAAGAAAGCGGTCACCGTCGCTGGCATTGGTGCCTTTGCAGCGGGGATTCCTGCAGCGCTGAGTTTGGGTGCGGTTGATTGGCTGTCGAACCTCGTCTCCATCGAAGGCCGGAACTACGGCTTCCTCGATTTTATGAACCTCCTGTTCGGCCAGTACTCACTGATGATCGGATCATTGGGAGTAGCGATTTTTGCGGGGTGGAAGTGGGGCGCGAAACGCATTGTAGGGGAAATCACTTCTGGATTTGAATCGTTCAAATACGGAAATGTATATGCGTTCTTCATCAGGTTTGTGGCGCCTGCTGCCCTCGGCACGCTCCTTGTCTATCTCCTGTTCAATCCCAATGCATTTGCCTGAGAGGTCGACGGGAGAGTGAGAAGGTAATGTTATGCTGTTAGCCCGATGGATACGGACCGATTCTTCGCTCTATGGGAGATTGAGCGCCGCAGCCTCCTCTCTGGACGGCGTCTTCGTTGTGAAGCCGGTCCTGCTCCTGGTGATCTGGACCATGACTACGGCGGGGCTCAGTGCTTTTCAAGGGGCAAGCATTCCGGAATTCTACTGGAATACGACCACGAACTGGTTCTCAATCGCCCTCTTCACGGGCGTTTCTGTTCTTGCCGGCTCGGCCGCCATTCAAGGCAATGGAACCAACTCCGATAAAACCGTACTCGTGCTCCTGTTAATCGGCTTGACTCTTGCTCTTCCGGCGGTGTGGATGGTCACTTCGATAGGGGGCGACAGAAACAGATTCTTTTTTATCGGAGGGTGGATTTCTCTCTTCTACGTCTCGTGGCGAATGTATGTTGCCCATAAGGGGAAACTGAAGCCTGAGGAGTGGACGAAGATGATTGCTTTCTCAGTTCTTCCCTCTGTCTCTCTTTTCATGATTGGATGGCATCTCGGCGGCGGCGGAGTCTTGAGCGGTCTACGCGCGTCTGCACCGTACGTCTGCGGTTTCGTCGCCGTTACACTGTTCGCGCCGCTCTCGGAAAAAGCGATGACGATGAATCACCGCGACTTTATGGAAAAGACAATTCCTATGAGCGGAATAAGTCTTCTCTTACTCTCTATCGCCACAGTTCTGGGATACTTCATCGGTGATCCCGTCGTCAGCACCGCAGGCGCCATAGTGGTTCCGTTCTATGCTGTGGCCCTCCTCTTCCCGCGGGCCGAGCATGTTATCCGTGCTTTTCGCTACCCTTTGATGATTCTCGCAATCTTCGTGGGGGTTCGGTATCCCTGGCTCTTGTTTGCCATGTTTATGAACTTTACGTTTGTCAGGTGGTACAACTATTTCAGGTTTGGGAAAGTGACCCCAACGCTGAAGGTCGTCGATGATTGAGATTAAGCCGAACAAGTGCGACTTCTGTGGATGCTGTGTTGGCATCTTTGCTGCCATGGGCGGCATCAAGGTGCTGCTTCTTGAGAAGGATCGCGACATCGGTGTTCCTGTCCGCTGTGGCGAAGCCGCCAGCGATGAAGGTCTACGAATCTTTGTGGAGCCCGATCCGCGGTGGATAAAGTCCGTCATCAACAAGCTGCGGCTCATTTCGCCGAGCGAGCACACCATCGATATCGAGCTGAAGCAGACGGGATACATTCTTGACAGGCGAATTTTCGATTACGATCTGGCGCAGTACGCCGCTGATGAGGGCGCTCAGATTGTCTGCAAGGCGTACGTGGATGGACTCCTCTTCAAGGATGACAGAGTGGCGGG
>LUOC01000035.1 GCA_001626655.1 Fidelibacterota bacterium REDSEA-S14_B6
TCGAGCTCGGTGAGCATCCCGTTGATTCCGGCGGAGGCGAGCTTCTTGGGATCGATTCTGTCGGCGTAATCGGTCATCACGCGCTTGTAGACTTCATAGACAAGGCGCCAGTTCGAAGAGATCTCTTTGTAGAGATCGGACCGCCCGACGGAGACAACGAGGAACAGCGTGGCTCCGATCAGGATTGTTCTTTTGATTCGCTTTCTTATTTTCATTGTATAAGCCTCTTTGTGTGAGACAGGATTTCTTCCGCCAACAGTTCTGGTCTCAACATAGCGTCGAGAACAATATACCTGTCGGGCTCATCTTCCGCAAGTGCTGAGAAGCCCTCTCTTACTCTCTTCAAAAAGTCAGTCCCGGAGGATTCAATCCTATCTCTCCGGCGTGAACCGAGTCGCTCGAGCGCCGCTTCCACGGGAAGATCGAGAAAGAAAGTCCTGTCCGGAACAGCCGATTCAAACGCAAGATGGTTGATCTCCCTCACCCATTCCATCGGCAGACCTCTGCCGGCGCCCTGATATGCCAGAGAGGAATCGACATACCGATCGCAAAGGACAACCTTTCCAGACTCAATTTCGGGAATCACAACCTCTTTGAGAAGCTGAACTCTGCTGGCCGCCATCAAGAGCGCTTCGCTTTCGTTCGTCATCTTACTGTTCTCAGGGTTAAGCAACACTTCCCGAATCGCCTCAGCGATGGGCGAACCTCCCGGCTCACGGTGTACGGAAACAGGAATCCCCTCGTTCGTCAGCGCATCAGAAAGGAGAGTGATCTGAGTTGATTTTCCGCACCCGTCAATTCCCTCGAACGTGAACAGATAGCCCCGGATCATGAAGTGTCCCTCGAGTCAAAATGAACCTTGTCAGAATCCTTTCCGATGACGATGGTCACTTCACCCTTCACTTTCCTTGAATCAAACTCCGTCACCGAGTCCGACAGTTTTCCCCGCCACACCTCTTCGTGGAGTTTTGTCAACTCCCGGCAGACAGCGACGGGGCGATCGCCCAGCGTTTTAAGGCAGTCGTTGAGAGTTTTCGCCACCCTTTCAGGCGATTCGAACAGTATGATGCTTCGCTCTTCGCTGGAGAGAGCGGAAAGCCTTTTTGATCTCCCCTTTTTTTTCGGTAAGAACCCTTCAAAGATGAAACGATCTGTGGGGAGTCCCGATGTCACAAGTGAGGAAAGGACGGCCGACGCACCGGGGATCGCCACCACATCGATCGCGCGAGAGACGCACTCCCGCACAAGGCGGTAGCCCGGATCGCTCACTGATGGCGTCCCCGCGTCGCTGATCAGGGCGATGTCATCCCCTTCGCCAAACTTCTCCATCGCTTGTGGAATTCGTGAATCACGATTGTGATCATTGTAGCTCAACATCGGAGTGGAGACTTCATATGTTTTGAGGAGCTTCCCGCTCCGGCGAGTATCCTCTGCAAGGATGAGGCTGACGTCTCGAAGTGTTTCCACACCGCGATAGCATATATCTCCGAGATTGCCAATGGGGGTGCTGACGAGATAAAGAGTGCCGATCGCTGTCTCTTTTCAGCTCCCCGCTTTGTCGAGGCTTTTCCTGATGATGGAGAGACCCTGATCAATCTCTTCTGTAGAGATGTTGAGGGGTGGGCGGAATCGGACAGTGACGGAACCGCTCCCGAGAATAATTGCGCCGTTTTCGATTATCAGATTGAGGAGATTGTCCCGTGTCGATTCATCGGGAAGATCGAAGGCGCACATAAGGCCGCTCCCCCGCGTGTTTGACACTAATCCGGAATAGTCATCCTGAATAGATTGCAACCCGTTCAGAAGGTACTCGCCACTTTTCGCCGCTCGACTGACCAAATCTTCTTCCTGGATGATGTTGAGATAGATTGTCAACCGAACCATGTCTGTGAGATTTCCGCCCCACGTGGAATTAATTCTGCTGGACACCTTGAAGACATGATCTTCAACTTCATCGAGGCGGGGTGACGCCACAAATCCGCACACCTGCGTCTTCTTCCCGAAGCACTGGTGGTCTCCGCCCTCCCCTTGGATCGGCTCAATGATCAGTGCGGCGATATCGCTTCCATCTGATGAAACCACCTTTTTGATCTCGTTAATAGCCTCCAATTCCCGCGCTTTCACGAGGGCGATGTTCTCCTCGTTCAGAGGGAAAGCAGCGGCGGGATTCGTGATTCTCGGCCAATCGAAAATGGGAAAATGGTCAGTCTTCCGTGGATCTGAAGTGTTGGTGAGAGAGATTGTATATCCCGTTCTCCCGTGGAAACAGTCCTTGAAGTGGATCACCTTCGTTCCGCCACTGGAGGACGACTGTGCATTCTTTTTCACTTTCCAGTCAAAGCTCGCCTTCAGGGCGTTCTCGATACCGAGGGCTCCCCCTTCAATAAAAAAGCAGTACTTAAAACTGTCGGGAATGGCCGTTGAAACAAATGTCTCCAGGCATTCCGCAAGCTGAGTTGAATAGATGTCCGAATTGGTCGGTTTATTGAGGGAGGCAGACGTAAGTCGATCTTTCTGTTCCAACAGTTTGGGATGATTGTATCCCACAGGAATGGAGGCAAACATGGTAAATAGATCAAGATACTCTCTGCCGTCGCGGCCGTCCACCAGCCATGAACCGTGGCTTTTTTCAAGATCGACGATCGGTCCGTAGCCGTCCGTAAGAATATGTTTTCCAAGAGAATCACGAACCTCTTCCGGGGATATTGAAATCATGTCAATTCCCTTTCTAATTGCCGAAGTCGCCGAACTTGATCCCCTGAGCGAGGGGAAGTTCATCGCTCCAGTTTATGGTATTTGTCTGCCTTCTCATGTAGGCTCGCCACGCGTCTGATCCCGATTCCCTGCCGCCGCCGGTCTCCTTCTCTCCCCCGAATGCTCCGCCGATCTCAGCCCCGGAAGTGCCAATGTTTACATTGGCGATGCCGCAGTCGCTGCCGCGGTGGGAGAGAAACTTTTCAGCGTTCTTCAGATCGGTTGTGAATATAGAGCTGCTCAGTCCCTGTGGGACGGCGTTATGATCCCCGAGCGCCTCCTCTAATTCGCCGTAGGGAATGAGATAGAGGATCGGAGCGAAAGTCTCTTCCTGAACGGTGTCATAACTGTTCTCGGCTTTAACGAGAGTGGGACGGACGAAAAAGCCGTCGCCGTCGACCGGTTCACCGCCGTATAACAGTTCGCCACCTTCGGCTTTCACTGCCTCAAGGGCTGAGAGATACTGATCCACCGCGGACTGATTGATGAGCGGTCCCATCAGTGTTGAACTGGAGAGTGGGTCTCCAATCTCCACCTGACTGTAACTGTCGATCAGTTTCGAGCTGATTTCATCGAACCGATCTTCATGAATGAAAACTCTTCTGGTAGAGGTACACCGC
>LUOC01000036.1 GCA_001626655.1 Fidelibacterota bacterium REDSEA-S14_B6
GGTGAAAGGTCAACTCGTTGACGTTGATAACAGATGGATCTCAATCAAGTCAAAGAATCGGGTGCACGTTCTGAATACGAACGAAGTGGTGGAGGTAACCACCGACAATCCGCCAGCCAATCCTTCCTTTTCACCTACGCTGGAATGGACCGTACAGTCGGAATCAAACGGGAATGCCGGAGGTGAGATTGTCTACATCTCAGGCGGATTTGACTGGAACGCTAACTACCGCCTGGTGATCGATCAAGACGAAAAAGAGGGGAAGCTGGTGTCGCAGGCGGCGGTGGCAAACAACACTGATCAGGATTATGTCTCCGCTTCTCTCGAGCTTGTGGAAGGTGAGCTGAGGCGCCGGCGGAACGGTGGACGCCCTCTCCAGATGGCGGCGCGGGCGCAGGCTGCCGCCTCAAGCGGACTCCAGCTCGAAGCGTCCGGCGACTTTGTCCTCTACTCGCTCCCCGAACCGCTGACTCTGCCGAAGAACGAATCAGTAACCGTTTCCCTCTACTCAGACAGGAAAGTGAAGCTTGGGAGAACGTACGTATTCGAGAACAATGAACGGACGAAAAGCGATGAGCCTCTCGCTGTGGAAATCTCCTTTATGAATGGTGGAAAGAATCTCGATGTTCCTCTTCCGGCCGGGACTTTCCAGATATACCATCGGACCGGTGATGGAGTTATCTTTGCCGGTGAAGACCTGCTTCCCCAGACAGCGGTGGGGGAAGGCGTGACAGTCGTGGCCGGCCGTGCCTTCAATGTGCTCGGCAAACGGACGGTGATGAACTACGACAGAAAAAAGAAGAGCGAAGAAGCCTCGATCCTCATTGAACTGAAAAACCGCCGGAAAGACAAGATAGACGTCCGTGTGACAGAACATATCTTCGGCGACTGGGTGATACGTGATCCATCCCACGACTATCGAAAGGTGGACGCGGAAACGATCCAGTTCGACTTGACGCTCGGTGGCGGCTCGTCCGAGTCTATCACGTATACCTACAGGAAAGAGTGGCAGTAGCCGGTCGGTCGATCCTGTCTCTTCCTCAAAGATTCAACTCAACCCAAACAGGACTAAATCTCCGCAGACATGAGTGCTGAACGGAGTCTCGTGCCGGAGACGCCGGTGCAGTTTGTGAAAGGGGTGGGCCCCCAGCGCGCCGAGGCGTTGCGGAGCGCTGATGTAACGACCGTTCTCGATCTTCTCTATTACTTCCCCCGGCGCCAGCTTGACCGAACCTCCATCACGCTGATTAAGAATCTGGAGAAAGGGGAGATGAGAGCGGCCTTATGAAATGCACCTGGTTCAACGGCGCTCAGTATATTGAAAAAGTTTTTTCCGTCGGGGATGAGGTGGCATTCCACGCAAAGGTCGATTTCTACAACGGCTACCAGATGGTTCATCCCGAATACGACATCCTCGGCGACGATGAGCGTGAACCGCTGAACACCGGCGCTGTGATTCCCCTCTATCCTTCTGGCGAGGGGTTGAAAAAAGTGGGCTTGGAGAGCCGTGGGTTCAGGAGAATCATTCGGGCATGTCTGGACGAGTTCGATCTCAGTGGAATCGAGTTCCTGCCGCAGGAACTTCTAGATCGGCACAGTCTCGCTTCACTGGAGAGCGCCTTGCGGCAGATCCATTTTGCACAGGACGGGGAGGCGCTGGCCGGGGCCATCCGCCGACTCAAGTTCGATGAACATTTTTTCCTGCAGCTTCTGATGGCGTTGAGGAAGTCCCTCAGCGGCGACAGGGGAGGCCGGAAGATGAGCGAAACCGGTCCCTACGTCAAACCGATCTTTGATGCACTCGGCTTCGAATTGACGAAGGCCCAGAAGAGAGTCCTATCTGAGATTCGCTCGGATATGGCATCGAGGAAGGTGATGAACCGACTTCTTCAGGGAGACGTCGGCTCCGGGAAGACAATTGTGGCAATCCTTGTCGCTGCAGTGGCGGTTGGCAACGGTGTTCAAGTGGCCGTCATGGCGCCGACGGAAATTCTGGCACATCAACATTACACCGTCTTCGACGCATACTTTTCTCAAGTTGAGATTCCTACTGCCCTTCTCGTTGGAAAGCAAACTGCGGCCGAGAGAGCAAGAATCCTTGCAGGAATCGCCGCCGGCCGTGTCGGCGTCGTGGTGGGGACTCACGCAGTGATCCAGAAGGAGGTGAAGTTCAAGGATCTCGGCCTCGTGGTGATCGATGAACAGCAGCGGTTCGGTGTCCTCCAGCGGGGGAAACTGCTCGAGAAGGGGCGCAATCCGGACATACTCTCTATGACGGCAACACCCATCCCCCGGACCCTCGCCATAACCTACCACGGCGATATGGACCTATCGCTTCTGGACGAAATGCCGAAACACCGCCAGCTCGTCAGGACGCGAGTGGTAGATGAAGAAACTGTGGAAAGGGTTTACAGTTTTATGGAAGAACAGATTGAGAAGGGACGGCAGTGTATGATTGTTTATCCCCTCATTGAAGAGTCGGAGAAGAGTGATCTCGAGGCGGCGACAAAAGGGTTTGAGCAGATTTCGAAACGGTTCCCAAGGAGCGCCGTAGAACTTCTGCACGGCCGAATGAAACGGGAAGAGAAAGACGAAATCATGGATCGGTTCGCCGCCAATGAAGTGCAGATTCTCGTCGCTACCACTGTCATCGAAGTCGGTATTGATTTCCCCAACGCCACCGTCATGCTCATCGAGAATGCGGAGCGGTTTGGCCTCACTCAGCTCCACCAACTGAGAGGGAGGGTCGGGCGTGGGGCTGAACGGGGCGTCTGTGTTCTCGTGCAGAGGAAGATTACGGAAAACTCCCGGAAGCGCCTGACCATCATGGAGAGAACCAACGACGGCTTCGAGATTTCTGATGAGGACCTCAAGCTCCGAGGCCCCGGCGAATTTTACGGAACGCGCCAGCACGGCTATCCGAAATGGAGAATTGCCGATCTCGTCAATGACGGTCAAATCATCAGGGATGCACGGACGGCGGCGTTCGATGTCGTTCAGGAAGATCCCCGCCTGAACCGTTCCGCCCACAGAAAGATTCGGCAAAGGTTTATTCAGGAATATCAGCAGATGCTGGAAATGGTCAACATCGGCTGATGGTGTGATGAAGAGTTTGAATCAGTGCCCGCTCTGCGGCTCAGGCCGATTGACCTCGGTCTCTTCAGTCACCGATCACCTTGTGACGGGAGAGGTGTTTGAGATTGTTGAATGTCCGGCCTGCGGCGCCCGGCACACATCGCCAGTGCCGTCTGAAGAGGAGATCGGTCGCTACTACGAATCGGAGCAGTACAAACCCCACTCGGACAGAGGCGTCGGCCTCTCCGATCTCGCTTATCGCACTGTGCGGGGAATCATGATTGGCAAGAAGCGAAAGTGGATCGAACGGCTCACTGGGAAGAAGGACGGACAACTTCTCGATGTCGGCTGTGGGACAGGCGAATTCGCCGCCTCCATGCGGGACAACGGATGGAATGTGACGTGCGTCGATTCATCAGAAACAGCCCGCGAAGAAGCGCGCGAGAGGTTTGGACTTGAACCGCTCCCCCCGACACAGTGGCTCGACTCCGGTTCTGATCAGTTCGACTGCATCACTTTCTGGCACACTTTGGAGCATGTCCACGAGCCCCGTCGTTACCTGAACGCTGCCCGAAGCGGCCTGCAGGAGGGGGGGGTTCTGCTGATAGGTCTTCCCAATTTCACCTCCCATGACGCCGTGGTTTATGGCGATCACTGGGCTGCTTACGACGTTCCCCGTCATCTCACTCACTTCAGTCCATCAGCCATGGACCGTTTCCTCACCTCTTGCGGCTTCGCGCTAGAAGGGACTGTGGGCCTCCCCTACGACGCCTACTATGTATCACTGTTGAGCGCCCGTTATCGCGGCGACGGCAGCCTCGGGGCCCTCTGGACAGGCTTCATCTCTAACAGGAAAGCGAGGAGTGCGAGAAATCGGTACAGTTCATTAATTTACGCTGCTCGACGAAAGTCGATTGATTAGTATAAACTCCTGAAACCGAATCATTAGAGAGGCGTAAGAGCGTTATGTCAGAGCCATCAAAGGACGAACATCTCCTGATTAATATAGTCACCATGTTCACTCAGCAGGCGTGGGTGGCTATGGGGAAACTGAAAAACCCCATCACCGAAAAGACCGAGCGGAACCTTCAGGAGGCGAGCTTCTACATCGATGTTCTCGATATGATGAAGCGGAAGATGGCCGGGAATCTTTCTGATGATGAGGATAAGTTTCTCGATTCGAGCCTCAGCGGACTTAAGATGAATTATGTGGAAGAGTCGAACAAGCCCGAGCCCGAAGCATCTGAGGAGAGTGACGCAGAAGCAGCTTCGGAAACTGACGGCGCGGCCGAAGAGGACTCATCTGAGAATGGGAAAGCTGAAGACGATGAGACCGACACTGATGACTCGACTGAAGACACCGGTGAGGAAAACGAATCTGATGACAGCGGGAAAGATGAATAGATACTTGGCCGGCGGCGTCTTCGCCGTCTCCTTTCTAGTCTATTTCAGCACCATGGCCGAAACGGTCTCCTACTGGGACTGCGGCGAGTTCATTGCCACCTCCTACATCCTTGGCGTACCCCATCCGCCGGGGAGTCCCCTCTTCCTGATCATCGGCAGAATCTTTTCTATGATCCCCATCAGCAGTGATATCGCGTACCGCGTCAACATCATATCGCCCCTGGTGAGCGCCCTGTCTGTCATGTTTCTCTATCTCATTATTGTTCAGCTTGTCACACTGTTCCGTGGGAAGTCCGAGAAGAGCGAAGATCGATGGATAGTTTACGGCGCGGGGGCCGTCGGCGCCCTCATATTTGCGTTTACAGACAGTCACTGGTTTAACGCAGTGGAGGCGGAGGTGTATGCCATGAGTACGCTGACGACGGCGGTGGTGGCGTGGCTGATTCTTCACTGGGCGGAGCGTGCCGATGAACCGGGGAATGAACGGTACGTCCTTATGATCAGTTATGTCCTTGGACTGGCCACCGGAATTCATCTTCTGAACCTGCTGGCTCTCCCTTTCATGGGGATGATTATATACTTCAAGAAACTCAAGTTTGCCTGGCGCACTTTCATCATTATGGCCGCCATCTCAGGGGGTGTATTTATAGGAATCTACCTTGGGATCATCAAAGGGTTTCCACAGATCGCCGCCATGATCGGGCTCTCCGGTCTCGGACTGGTGATGCTGCTCGTTTTCGGTGCAACATTCTATGCCATTGCCAAAAAGAAGCGAATCACCTCTCTGGCGCTCTCCTCGGCGGTGTTGGTCATTGTCGGTTACTCCACCTACGGCATCCTCTTCATCCGATCGGGACAGGACCCGGCAATCGACGAGAACGATCCTGAGACGGTTGAGCGGGCCATCAAGTATCTCGAACGGGAGCAGTACGGCGCCATTTTCACCTTTCCCCGAAGGTACAAGAAAGAGGAGGTGGGCTCTTATCCTCACAAAGTTTCGGTAGTGGGCAGGCCGAGGAACGGCAACAGTTTTTCAAGTTCACAGAACTACCAGTACAAGTTCCACGATCTCGGAACACAATTCAGTTTTCTCTGGGATTACCAGATCGTCCGAATGTATGTACGGTATTTCCTCTGGCAATTTGCCGGGCGAGGGCCCGCCGGCGACAAATGGGTTTCGGACTTCGGTGCGCTCGAGAAGAGAGGGGAGGACGGCGTCGATTGGAGCCAGTTTGGCTTCCCCGTTCCGTTCCTTCTCGGCATCTACGGAATGGCCTATCATTTTAGGAGAGATCCCCAGCGGGCGTGGTCTGTTCTCGCGCTCTTTTTCATGACGGGATTGGCCATCATTTTCTACCTGAATCAGGACAAGTTCCAGCCGCGGGAGCGTGACTATTCATACGTCGGAAGTTTTCTGGCCTATTCGATCTGGATCGGTATCGCCGCTTCAGCTTTTCTCGATAAGATGGTCTCTTTCATCAAGCGGAAGAATATGGCTCACGGCGCCGTGGCGGCGGGGCTTGCTCTGCTCCTATTGGTGCCTGGAGTTATGCTGTCGTCCAATTACCATTCACACACATACTGCAGACCTGCGAGCCGAACGCCGTAATCTTCACGAACGGAGACAATGATACATTCCCCCTCTGGTACCTGCAGGAGGTCGAAGGGATACGCAAGGACGTGATGGTGGTGAACCTCAGCCTTCTCAACACCGGCTGGTACATCAAACAGATGCGAGATTCACGTTCCGGCGACACAAAGTTCATCGGCCTCAGCGACAGGCAGATCGAAGGGAAAGACCGAATCGGCAGAAATCCCGTTGATGGGAAGCCGCTCTTCCTGAGGGTCGATCGGTGGAAAGATACGCCGGTCTCTATCCCCGTGGCCGGCGATCCTCAAAACTCCGAGGGGAAAGTTTCCTGGACGCTTAAGCCGACCTTAGGCGGCGGCGGTATACGTGTGCAGGACTTGATGATCCTCCACATCATCAGGCAGAGCAACTGGAGAATTCCGATCTACTTTGCCGTCACTGTCTCTCCCAGCAACCGCCTCGGCCTCGAAAGGTATTTGCAGATGGAAGGGCTCGCGTTCAGGCTGAGATCGCACCGCGTGCCCTCAGTGAATTATGACAAGCTGGCGGAAAACCTGATGAACGTTGTGGAAGACACCACGTGGGACAAGGACTACTCGCCGGGGTACAAATACCGCAATCTGGACAATCCGGAAGTGTATCTCAATCCCAATATCCAAAAGCTTCTGCAGAATTACCGCTCCGCATTCCTTCAGCTCGGAATGGAGGAATATCGGAATTTCCGTGAGAAGCAGGCAGGATCGGTCCTTACCGATGACGATCTTGAGCGGCTGAAGCAGCAGACGCTGGCGCCGATCCGGGTGATGGCGGAACTGATGCCCGAAGAGGTCGTCCCTATCAACAGTCAGGAGATGAAACTGCAGATCGGGCAGATTTATCACGACGCCGGGGATGTGGAAAACGGAAAGGCGATCTTCAGACAGCTTCACGATTCCGGGAGGCCCGATATCACCGGTTTTCTCTTACAGACTTACGCCGAACACGGCTATGCTGCTGAGGCGGTTGACCTGTTGGAGAAATGGACTTACAGGTTTCCGACTGATACCGCCGCCGCCAACCTTCTCAGACGCTACCGTGCAGGCGACTCCTTCCCTGACTCCTGATTCCAGCGACCGGCCGCTGGTATCAATCATAATTCCGCACTATAACGGGATCGAGGTGCTGTCGGAATGTCTCGATTCACTGAAGGCTTCTACCTTTGAACGCAAAGAGGTGATTGTCGTTGATAACGCTTCGGAGGACGGCAGCGCCGACTGGATTAAAGAGCATCATCCCGAGATTCGCCTCATTAGGAACGGAACCAATGAAGGGTACGCCGGCGGGTGTAACCGGGGGGCAGAAAGTGCCAGGGGAGAGTTTCTTCTTTTCCTCAACAACGATACAGTGCATGATTCCGGCTGGCTCGAACCGCTTGTGGAAGCGCTGACGAACAGCCCTGAAATCGCCGCTGTTCAGCCCAAGATTCTGAACCACTTCGACAGGTATCTTTTCGATTACGCCGGCGCCTGCGGCGGTGCGCTCGATGTATTGGCTTTCCCGTTTGCGAGAGGCAGGCTCTTCCTAAGACAGGAAACTGATTCGGGACAGTACGATGATGAGGCGTCCATTTTCTGGGCTTCCGGAACGGCGCTCATGATCAGGAAGAACGATTTCGAAGCCGCCGGGAAATTCGACGAAACATTCTTTGCCCATCAGGAAGAGATTGACCTGCAGTGGCGGCTCCACCTGATGGGGCGGGACGTAAAAGTAGTCCCAAGTTCAGTCGTTTATCACAAGAATGCTGTTACGCTCCCTGCGCAGTCAATTCAAAAGCAGTATCTCAATCACCGAAATTCTGTCCTGATGCTCCTGAGCAACTACTCTCTTCCGCTAACAGTTTACCTCTTCCCTATCCGTCTAGCGCTTGAAGTGGTTGCATCACTCTACGCCCTCGTCCTGCTCGATTACCGACACCTGCTCGGAATCGTAAAATCGATGCTATGGATACTCCTTCATCCAATGGTGATTCTACGTCGGAGGCGTCTGGTCAAATCTGTCCGGAAGGTGCGGGACAGAACGGTGATCTCCCGCATGTACAGGGGGAGTATTGTGCTCGATTATTATCTGAGGGGAAAGCGAACCTACCGAGACTTGTCGCCGAGCCCGAGTTGATACTTGGCTTTGTTGTCGGGATCGAGCTGTGACAGTTTGTTGAGAATCGTCTTCTTGGAGGAGATGCCGTCAGGCAGACGGCTCAACGCCTCGGCGTGGCCGGTGAGGAAGATTATCGTGTAGTGCTCCCTCGGATACTTTGAAAAAGTCATTTCAAGGTTTTTCATCATCTCCTTCAGAGCGGTATCGGCGCCGTCGGGATCTCCCTCTTCAATATAAGCCATGGCATCATAGAAATGGAACTTGGCCAACCGACTCTCCCGGTACTTCGTCAGCAGGTCCACGAGCTCCGTTCGATCTCTCCAGCCGAGGCGATACTGGGATGACATTCCTCTCAGGGCGATCTCCCGGGCCTTCTCGTAGAACCGCGTCCCGCCGAACTGTTCATACGTATCAGCTTCACCGGCAAGAACGATATAGGCATAAAACTCCATCGCACTCGCTAGCGGTTCGAACACCACCGGCGACGGGACTACGGTCTGTCCCATCACATAGGGGAATTGGATCCCTTTGGCAAAATACCGTTGATCGACGCCAGTTGAGAAGAGGCACTGAGCCGAGTAGAGATGTTCGCTCCCTTTGTCCGCCACCCCTTCAAAAATGAACTGAACGTTGAGGGAGATGTCCAGATCGCCGTACTCTTCGTCCCAACGTGTTAGCTTGAACAGGTTGATCACTTCGTTCGCCAGCGTGGACGTGGCGCGTCGGTCGCTCTCCTTCAGCCGCATCTGGTCCACCGTCACGCGCACATTCGCGAACTGAGCATTGAGCGATGAAATGGAGAAAAGGGCCAGGATGACTAGGCGCAGTCTCATGATCAGAAGTTATTGCGCCGAAAGGGGAGCTTCAAGAGGAATCTCTCTCTGTCATGGATTTCTTCTCCATACCCTTAAATTTACAGGCTATGGCAAATGTGGCATCACTGCTTGAAGAGCAATCTGACAGCTTTTCAATTCTGACATCAGCGACGGAAGTGGCGGCGACTGTCAGCGCAAAGGTCTATGTCGTGGGCGGCTACGTGCGTGACGCCCTTATGAAACGAAGTCTAGCGGATGTTGATCTGATGGTGGTGGGCGACGGAATCGCCTTTGCTGAAAAACTAGCGCCCAAAATCGGTTCAAAGAAGGTGGTGCCCTTCGAAAAGTTTGGAACAGCGCAGATTCCGGTCAGCGGTGGAATTGTGGAGGTCGCCTCAGCGAGAACGGAGACTTACGAGCCTGATTCAAGAAAGCCGGAAGTCACCGAAGCAGACCTTGCCACTGACCTCTCTCGCCGTGATTTTACAATCAACGCCATGGCCGTTTCGCTGAACGAGGAGGAGTTCGGTGAACTTCACGACCCCTTCAACGGCGTTCAGGATCTCAACGGCGGTCTCATCCGGACGCCTCTTGATCCGGACGACACTTTTTCGGATGATCCGCTACGCATTCTTCGGGCCGTCCGCTTCGCTTCTCAACTTGATTTCAAGGTTGATCCAAAGGTCATCGACAGTATCAGACGGCAAGCAGACAGAATCGAGATCGTCTCATCGGAGCGTGTCACCGCCGAGATCTACAAGATTCTCGATTCGCCGGTGCCGTCCATTGGCCTTGACCTCCTTCAGAAGGTAGGGCTGATGGAACTGGTTCTGCCTGAGATCACCGCTCTCTACGGCCTTGAGCAACCTTCCGAATGGCACCACAAAGACATTTTCTATCACACTCTTCAGGTGGTGGACAACATCAGTGAGAACACGGACAAGACTGAACTGAGGTTTGCGGCGCTTCTTCATGATATCGGGAAACCGCGCACCCGCCGCCTCCACAGGAAACGAGGTTGGACTTTCCACGGGCACGATGCCGTCGGCGCAAGGATGATTGACAAACTTGCAAAGCGGATGAAACTTTCGAATGAGAGCCGTGACTACCTCAAAAAGCTGACGGCACTCCACCTCCGTCCCATCGCCCTGGCGAAGGAGGGCGTGACCGACAGCGCTGTCCGGCGGCTGATGATGGCAGCGGGAGATGAGGTGGACGATCTGATGATACTCTGCCGTGCCGACATCACCTCCAAAAATCCAAGGCTTGTGAAGAAGTATCTGGGAAATTTCGATCGTGTTGAAGAGCTGATGGGCGACGTAGTGGAACGGGACGCTTTCCGAGCTTTTCAATCGCCCGTCAGGGGCGCGCAGATTATGGAGGAGTGCGGTCTCGGGCCCGGGAAAACAGTGGGTGAGATCAAGACCGCAATTGAAGAGGCGATTCTGGACGGAAAGATCGAGAACAGTTACGAAGACGCCTACCGTTATTTTCTCGAAATCAAAGATGAGTTCCTCAAGAACGAAACTGGGTAGAACTGGATAGAGTGAATTGGAAGGAACTTGTGGCGGGAACGGTCGTATTTTGTGGAGGCGTCATCGTAGTGGGGACATCCATTTCAAATTAGTTGTGTCAAATTCAGCAGTGAGCAGGAATGTTTAGGCGAATCTTTACAGTCATTATCTTTGCGTCGGTGTGCGGAGCTCAGCAGACGTACACCCTCGATCAGTGCATCCAGATCGCGATGGAGAACAACCTCGATGTGCGGTTGGCACAATTGAATGTGGAATCCGCTGTCGCGAACCGAAAGGGTAGTCTTTCAGTCATCCTCCCGAGAATCAGCGCTTCCACAGGATCGGCATTTCAAGGCGCCTACACGCCGGCAGGATCGGAGGTGACGGTGGGTGAATCTGAGTATCACTCCGGCTCGCTTTCAATCAGCCAGAACATCTTTGACGGCGGCAATTGGTGGAATCAACTTGCGTTAAGCAAGAATTCCCTCGATCTGGCGGTGCACGGTGAACGGTCCACAAGAATCAGTTCGGTACTCGCGGTCAAACAATCGTTTTACCAGCATCTCAAAAACATCGAGTTGCTGGAAGTGATTCGCCGGCAGGTCGAACTTTCCGAGCGGCAGGTAGAACGTGTCCGGCAGCAGTACGAGCTTGAGGCGGTATCAAAGTCCGATCTGTTGAAACAGGAAGTGCTGTTGGGGGACGCCCGCGTCCAGTACCTCGGTCAGGAGGCGACACTCCGAAACTCCCGTAACAATCTCGCCAACATCATGGGTGTTGATGTGAACTCCGAGTTTGAGCTTTCTCGGCCAACTGACAATGAAACATCCACTCTGCCACAGGAAGACGAAGTCTGGCGTCTGGTGGAGGCGCAGAATCCACTACTCATCTCCAAGCGGATGCAGGTGGCAGCGCAGGACATTCGTGTCAACATTGCTCGAGCCGGATACTTTCCATCCCTCTCCATGTCCGTCGGCTACAGCGGCTCGTCGGACAAGTTTGATGAAGTGTTTTCGGACGTGGGAAACGAGTGGAGAAGATCGATCAATCTTTCGCTCTCCTATCCTCTGTTTACCGGTCTTCAGAGGTCGTCTCAGATGCAGCAGGCGAGAATTCAGGCGGAGGTTCAGCGGCAAGAGTTGAAGCAGCTGACGCGGAATCTGAAGATTCAGTACGAGAACACATTTCTCATGTGGCGGAACATGAATGAGTCAATTCCCATTTTCGAAGGTACAAAGCTTGCCGCCGAGGAAGACTTGAAACTGGCACAGGAGAGATACGCTCTCGGGGCCGCCACCATCCTCGATCTCTTGAACGCCCAGCTGTCGGTGGCTCAGGCGAACAGTTCACTTGTTCGGGCAAGATACGATGAGCGAATTCTGAAGGCGGAACTGGACGCCCTCGCCGGGCGGCTATAACAAACAATGAGGCATCATGGCTAAGAAAAACAGGAAAAAGAAAAAGATAATCATCTTCTCAATTATTGGTGTTGCCATCCTCGGCATCGCCGGCGGCTCCTTCCTCTCCAAAGGGGAGAAACCGATCGCCGTTACGGTGGAGTCGGTAGAAAGGCAGGAGATTATTCACAAAGTGACCGGCTCCGGCAGGATTGAACCGGAGAGAAATATTGAGTTGAGCGCCAACATCAGCGCTCTAATTATGGAGATTGCGGTTAATGAGGGCGATTCGGTCATGGTTGGCCAGCCTCTCATTTCTCTCGATCGTACACGATACGAGGCGGCCGCCGAACAGGCCAGTTCCCGCTTGAAGTCCGCGAGAGCGAATCTTGCAAAAATAAGCGCAATCAAGGAACGGGAAGAGAGATTGTTCGAAGAGAAGCTCATCTCCAGCCAGGAGTTGGAGGCGGCGAGCGCATCCTTCCAGGCGGCGGAGGCGGAGGTGTCGACCTCCCGAGCGGCGCTGAAATCTGCCATGGACGACCTCTCCAAGACCTCTCTCCTCGCGCCGACCACCGGAATTGTGACGGAGATTCGAAAGGAAGAGGGGGAAATGGCCCTCGGTTCGGTGTTTCAGGCTGATGTTATCATGAGCATCGCCAATCTCTCTAGGATGGAAGTGAACGTCGACGTGAACGAAAATGATGTTGTTTCCGTCTCGACAGGGGACACATCCGAGATTGAAATTGATGCATTTCAGGATACGCTCTTCTACGGTGTTGTGACAGAAATCGCCCATGTGGCGACGACGACGGGCCTCGGAACACAGGATCAGGTGACCAACTACAAGGTGAAAGTGAAGATGCTTGATGTGCCGGAATTGATTCGGCCGGGGATGAGCGCCACGGCAAGTATCATCACTGACAGACGCGGAGACGCTCTCGCCATTCCTATTCAGAGCCTTACCGTGAGACCGGTCAACTCTGAGGAGAGTCCCCCGGAGAATGGAGAATCGAAGAAGCGGGGAGAGAATCAGGAGTCGACCCCAAAGGTGCGGGAACTGGAAGAGCTTGTCTTCGTCCTGGCAGATGCACCGGGGGGCGTCATTCGTGAAGGTGTTCTTTCAGAGGTAGATGGTGTGGAGGAGATCAAGGTGAAGGAAGACGCTCAGTTTGTCCACCTCCGTCCCGTGAAAGTGGGCATCTCCTCGGAGACCCATTATGAAGTGCTCAGCGGTCTCGAAGAAGGGGAGGAGATTGTTGTGGGGAGCTACCGCGCCATCAGTAAGGATTTGAGTCATAACCGAGCGGTTATGATGGAGAGTCTTGAAGGAGGCAAGGGAGAGAACTCCCGCCGGCAGGAATCTCAGGAATAAGGGGTGACCGTGTCCACTCTCATCAGTCTCAAGGGGATCAAGCGCTACTATGACGTAGGCGGTGAAGTGGTGCGAGCCCTTGACGGCGTGGATGTGACCATCGTTCACAACGAATACATTTCCATTATGGGGCCGTCGGGATCGGGAAAATCCACGCTCATGAACATGATCGGCTGTCTCCCACCGCCGGCAGTTACGAGTTTGAAGGAGAACTGGTTCACGAGATGGATGACAATCAGCTCGCTTCCATCCGGAACAGGAAGATCGGGTTTGTCTTCCAAACTTTTAACCTTCTCCCAAAGGCGACAGCGCTGAGGAATGTAGAAGTGCCGCTGATTTATGCAAATATGCCGAGAGCCGACAGAATCGAGCGAGCGGCGGAATCGCTGGAGGCGGTCGGGCTCGGGGACCGGATGCACCACAAACCGAATGAACTGTCCGGTGGGCAGCGGCAGAGGGTGGCCATCGCCAGGGCGCTTGTAAATCGGCCGTCTATCCTCCTTGCTGATGAACCAACCGGCAACCTCGACTCCAAGAGTGGTGTGGAGATCATGAAGATTTTCGATGATCTCCATGGTCATGGGAACACCATAATTCTTGTAACGCACGAAGAATAC